>CAZNBK010000227.1:0-4346 GCA_964571105.1 uncultured Desulfovibrionaceae bacterium | reverse complement strand
GATCCAACATATTTGCTTCTGTGCCCTGGTATATTTCCGGGAGAGGGGCGCTAAGATCCTTAACGTATAAGACGATGGAGACTTCGCACAGGCCGCGCAAATCACCCAATTTAATGGCAAGCTGCTGGTCTTTACGCTTTTTGCCTATTGTATATTCAAGTGCCACGCTGTTGTTCACAGTGAAGGCAAGATTTTTAAAATTCTTACCACCCACATATATATGGGGCAACAAGTCTTCAAAGCGTGAATAGTATGCATCAATATTATTTTGAACTAAGTTCAGTTGCATGAGGGCACATTTGTCAATGTGCCACTCTGCTTTCAGTGCAACGGCCAAGGTAACCGGGGCAGGCAGCGACATGAATTCTTTGGTTTAACCAACCGGTTTTTTCCAATTTTCGCGATAAAAAAATACCACTCCGACCACCGCCGGAATAAGCGCCGAGAGCGCTTGCCCGAGATATACGCCGGTATAGCCCATCTCCAGAACCGTTGCGGCAAACCACGCCAGCGCGAGTTTTGCCGCCAAGGCATCCACAAGCGAATTGAAAAGTGCAACGTTGGGCCTGCCCACACCGAGCGCAAACGAGTCGAAACAATACATGGTCACATAGAGTACGCAGTTGCAAGAGCAGCAGACACGCAGATAATGAACGCCAATGGCGGCAACCTCGGCATTGCCGGGGTCAAAAAGCATGGTCAGCGGTCGCGCGAACACCTGCACCACGGCCACGATGGCTATGGTCACGGCCAGGTTGGCCTTCAGTCCGGTAAGCGCTATCTGCCGCACCCGGGTCAGGTCGCCCGCGCCATAACTTTGTGCGACCATGGCAGTCATGGCCTGACCAATGGCCCAGCAGGGCATGCCCGCGAGCGTGTTGATTTTCAGGCCGATTCCTGATGCCGCCGCCACAGCCACGCCGTAAGGGTTCAGCATGCCGGTAATAATCAGAAAGGACAGGTTGACCACCACCAGTTGCGCCGAGGAGGGCAGCCCGATACGCAGAATCATCGCGAGCTTGTCGGGTTTGATGACAAAGCTGCGCGGGTGGAAGTCAAAGACAAAACTGTGTTTGCGCAGGTGAAATACCGCTGCGCCAAACGAAACCCCCTGCGCGATAACCGTGGCTACGGCGGCTCCTTTTGTACCCATGCCGAGCGGGCCGACCAGGATGATATCGAGAACGACGTTGATTACCGTGGCAATGACAACGAAATACAACGGGCTGCGCGAGTTGCCGAAACCCCGCAGAACAGCGCAGACCGTATTGTAGCCGAAAACAAAAATCGTTCCCGCGCAAATGATGCGCGTGTACGCGACGGCGTCGGGCATGGCCGCAGCGGGCACGTCCATCAGGCCCAGCAGCGGGCGGTAAATTGTAAGGCTCAGCACAGTTACCAGTCCGGCCAGAAGAATGGAGAGACAGAACAGCGTCCCTACCGTTTCTTTTTGCGCACGCGTGTCGCCGGTTGCGAAGTAGCGCGCGGCAATAACGGTTCCGCCCACACTGAAGCCGATGCAGAGCGAACTGATAAGGTAGCCGAAGCGGTTGCCGTTGCTCACGGCGGCCAGGCCGGTGCTGCCCACAATGCGGCTGACCACGAACATGTCCACGGTGCCGTACAAGAGTTGAAGAATATTGGCGGCCATCAGGGGCAAGCTGAAAGCGATCAGCTGCCGCAGGATAGGGCCTCTGGAGAGGTCTTTTTGAAGAGAGTTCATGAGATTTCCTGCCGGTAAAAAAAGCGGAAGGCACGCTGACGCGCGGCCTTCCGCAACAGTCGCCCCCGGAACTGAGGGCGAAACAAAGGCCGCGGATGAAGCATCAACGCGGCCTGGCAGGCAAATACGGCATCACCGGAGCCAAAGCCCCGGTATTTAGCCGATGAATGGGGAAGCTAGAGCGACTTCCCGCGCTGCCCCGGTCGATACCTCATCGTGGGAAAAGCCGGAGCGGATCCGATGCAGAGTTTCATGGTTCTCCTCGGAAGAATTACTGTGTATAAGTATCCTCTGAGCAATGAGAGATGTCAAGTTTGCCGGTAATTTCCCGGCTGAAGAGGTTTGTAATGAACAGGGAACTCGTTTGCTACTGTGGCCTGTATTGTGGGAACTGCGCTGTCAAGGTTCGGGTTGAGCCTGCGGCGAGAGTCCTGCACCGGGAAATGAAAAACGCCGGATTTGAAAGCTTCATCCACTTTATTCCGGACGGCAAGCCCTTCTGGGATTTCCTGACCGGCATAAGCGAAACCGGAATCTGTACTTCTTGCCTCAGCGGCAGCGGTAACCCCGATTGCGCAATCAGGATCTGCGCCAAGGAAAAGGGCGTGGAGGTCTGCGCCTTTTGCGAAAGCTTCCCCTGTGGTCTCTTTGACCCCATGCTTGCGGTATACCCAGGGCTTTTGGCCGACAATGAACTGCTGCGGGACAAATGTTGGGAGGAATGGGGCAAGCTCCAGAAGGAGCGTCAGGCTTCCGGGTTTACCTATCCGTACGAAGAAACGCCTTAAGCAAGGCGCGGCAACAGCGAGGCGAACACTGGCCGCGTCCATTACCCGGATAGCCCGAACGCGTGCGGGTTGACGTGCGGTCTTTGCAGACGCAGGCAGCGGTGCTGGCGTTAACTCGGCTCGCGAATGATCAGGTCGTACCCGAGCGTTTCAAGGGCGGGCAGATCCGCGGCTTCGTCCGCAGGATCGCTGCCGGTCAGGTCGATATTGATGACCGGTTTGGCCGCAAGTGGACGACATTACCTTCCCATCGTTGTTTCAGATAAATCAAGAACCTGTGTCGCCACCCGCTGCAGGAACATCTGATCGTGCTCAACCAAGATCATGCTGGGGTGATGTTCCAAAATCAGATTTTCAATCTGGATGCGGGAAATGACATCAATGTAGTTCAGCGGCTCATCCCAGATATACAGATGCGCCTCCTGACACAGGCTCGCCGCAAGGAGCGCCTTTTTCTTCTGCCCGGCGCTGAAATCGCCCATGTCCGTATCAAACTGCTTGCGTTCAAACCCGAAGCGGTGCAGCACGGCCCGGAACAGGCTCTCATCGATGCCCCGGTCACGGGAAAAGTCTTTCAGGCTTCCGGCCAGAAAGGAAGCGTCCTGCGGTACGTAGGAAATGCGCAAGGCCTTGGGCAGATGCAGGGTGCCCTGGTATTCCATTGGCAGTCCGGCCAGCAGTTTGAGTAACGTGGATTTGCCGCAGCCGTTTTTGCCATACAGCGCCAGCCGTTCGCCGCTCATGAGGCTGAGGGAAATATCCCGCAGCACGGTGGCGTCGCCATAGCTCATGGAAAGGTCCCTGCATTCGGCCAGACGCCTGCTGTGAAAGGTCAGGGGCCGCATGGAGAGCGGCGCTTCGTTTTCCAGATTACGCAAGAGTTGCGATTTTTCCTCCACCGCCTTGTTACGCCTGGCTTCCACGGATTTGGCCCGTTGCATCATCTTGGCCGCTTTATGGCTGATGAAGCCGCGATCCAGAAAGCAGTCCACATGGCCACGCGTATACTTTTCCTTTTCAGCTGTTTTCGACCAGCCCGCGCTCCGCTTGGCGCTCTGCTCCAACCGTGCAATGTCTTTTTTCAGCTTCTCGTTCTCCGCGCTTTCCCGCTGATTTTGCCGCTCCCGGTTCACCTGCCAGGAACTAAAATTGCCGCGCTGCAATTCAATATCCGCCTTGTTGATGGACAGCACGTGGTCAATGCAGCTGTCGAGAAGGGCGCGGTCATGGGAGACCAGGATAAAGCCTTTCTTGCTCTGCAGGTACTTGCCGACAGCCTGCCTGGCTCGGGCGTCCAGATGATTGGTCGGTTCGTCAATGAGCAGGAAGTTGTTCCCGCGCAGGAACAAGGACGCCAGCAGAAGTTTGGTGGCTTCTCCGCCGCTCAGGGTGTTGAACGGACGGTGCAGCGTATCCGGGGCAAGCTCCAGGAGCGAAGCCTCCCGTTCCAGCCGCCACTCTTCCAGATCCGTACAAATGCGCTGCGCAACGGCAAATCCATTCTGGCCGGGGTCGGCTACCGAAAAGGGAAAATAATCCATGGCGACCGGCGTGCTGATGGCGCCGCTGCACTGGTATTCGCCGAGCAGGAGCTTTAAGAATGTGGTCTTTCCGCGTCCGTTGCGACCGATGAGCCCTAGCTTCCAGTTGGTGTCGAGTTGCAGAGAAACGTTGTCAAAAATGGTCTGCCCGCCGTCGTGGGTAAAGCTGAGATTGGCAATATTGATTAAGGCCATACAGGGAACCTCCCGCGTTTCCGTGTCCTTGTTACGGGGAAACGGATAAAAAAAGACTGCTGGAAATTTCCTTTCCGCAGTCTCCAAATGCACGTCTAC
>CAZNBK010000226.1:0-4348 GCA_964571105.1 uncultured Desulfovibrionaceae bacterium | reverse complement strand
CACATGGACATGGCCGAGCAATTTTTTCCAGGCCTGCAATTGTTCGGGCGTGGCGTTTCCGGCCAGCTCAAGCTCTTTCATCTCGGAAATAAGCTTGCTGTTGAGCTGCATCAGCTGATGCAAGGAGGGGATAGCCGCGAGGCTCGGCAAAGCCTGCAATTGCTCGGCTATTTTTCCAAATTCGGGGTCGGCCAGCCAGGGCATCATGAAGGTAAAATCATCCACCCCGTCCAGGCATTGCCGCTGTAGTCTTTCTGCCCAGGCAATGACTGCCTCGTCGCCGTCCTTGCGCAAAACCTCCAGCAAATGGTGCGTATTGGCCAGCACCTGATTGAGGCAGGTCCAGATTTCATACGGGGTCGGCCCGGTTTCCTTGCGGCAGGAATTAAGTTGTTTGCGCCACTTTTGCAATTCTTGCGGGGGCGCGCCCTTGACCACGTCGAGAACAATGGACCAGGCGTCTTCCAGGCCGTTGAAAAATGCTTTTTCAAACACCGGGCGGTTTTCTATTTCCACCAGGCCGGAATGCAGAGTCAGCAAATGCCCGGCCAGGTTGCCGCTATCCACCGAGGATACATATAGAGGATATAGCGGGATCAGGGTCTGGGTGTCATACCAGTTATACAGATGGCCGCGAAAACGCTCCATGCGGTTCATGGACTCAAAGGTATGCTCCAGGCGCTCAATGCAGCGCCCCGGCGTGATGTACCCAAAGTCGCAGGCGGTCAGGTTGGCAAGCAGCGACAAGCCGATATTGGTGGGCGAAGTGCGGTGCGCCACCCTGCCCACCGGGTGTTCCTGGTAGTTGTCCGGGGGCAGCCAATTGTCTTCGGCGCAGACGAAGTCTTCAAAAAAACTCCAGATTTTGCGGGAAGTTTTGCGCAGGAAGATTTTTTGTTTCTTGGTGAGGCTAGGCTTCTTGCGCGGCAAATTGGCGCTCATGCGCCAGGCCACCACAGGGGAAACAAACCAGAGCAACAGCATGGGGGCGGCCCAGGACAAGCCCTGCGGTCTGTCCAGAAGCAGATAAACCGTAATCCCCAGGGACAAGACCGGCGCGATCCACATTTGTTTGAGGTAGGTAAGGAAGCCGGACTTGAAGGTTGCTTCCACTTGCGAGGCCGTGGTCCATTCCAGCAGATGTTTTTTGCTTACCCGCATGCGCCAGATGGTGCGCAAAATGGCGTCGAGGTTGACCAGGGCCTCATAGGGCAGGCAGATAAAGTTGTAGAGAACCTGGGCGAACCGGCGCAAAGTATTGGTTGCCACCGAGGAAAGGTGCTGGCTGAGCAGGTTGTCTTTGGATTTTACAAGTAAATCGAGCAGGGACGACAACAGCGCCGGAGTGGCGATGATGCCGATGACCACCAGGCACCACAGCCAGGGCCGGGGCAGGTAAGTCCAGCCCATGAAGAGAATGCCGATCAGGCTGATGGGGATCAGGCTGCGCCGCAGGTTGTCGGAAATTTTCCACAACGACAGGCCCGTAAGCGGGTTTTTGTGGCGCTTTTTCCTGCCCGGCACCAGGGGGAGCAGCCAGCGGGAAATCTGCCAGTCGCCGCGAACCCAGCGATGACGCCGCTTTATGTCTGCCCCGTATTGGAGGGGGAATTCTTCATACACCTGAACATCGCTGACCAGCCCGCAGCGCGCGTAGCAGCCTTCCAGCAGGTCATGGCTCAGCACTTTGTTGTCGGGGAAGCGGTCGGCCAGGGCCTGCTCAAACACGGACACCTCATAGATGCCTTTGCCGATGAACGAACCCTCATAGAAAAGATCCTGGTAGACGTCGGAAACAGCCCGGGTATAGGGATCTATGCCGTAATCATTGCCGAAAAGCTGCTGGTAGCGCGACTTTCCGGTTGTGGACATGCTGATGGTGACCCTGGGTTGCAGCACTCCGTAGCCGTCAATGACCCGTTGCCGGTCCGGACAATAGATGGCCCGGTTAAGCGGGTGGTGAATGGTGCCCACCAGTTGCCGGGCGGTGTCGCGGGGCAACTGGGTATCGGTATCCAGGGTGATGACATAGCGGACATTTCGCAACAGGCCGATTTCGCCGATGATCAGGGAAAAGTTGTCGGTAACCCCGCCCAGGATAAGCCGGTTCAGATCGGACAATTTGCCCCGCTTGCGCTCATGCCCCAGCCATTTTCCCTCTTTGGGGTTGAATTCTCTGGGGCGGTGCAGCAGGAAAAAGGTCAGGGCCAGCTTGGAGCCGACATAGGTTTCATTGAGCGCTTCAATGCCTTCCCTGGCCCGGTCCAGCAGTTCTTCATCAGCGGGCAGGTGTTCCTGGTCGGCGTCATTAAAGTCGGTAAGCAGGGCAAAGAGCAGGTTTTCATCCCGGTTGGCCAGAAAGCGCACTTCCAGGCCGTGAATCAATTTATCTACAGCCTCAAGGCTGGAGAGCATGGTGGGAATGACTACCAGGGTGCGGGCTTCCGGGGGGATGCCTTTGGAATAATCCAGGCGCGGCAGGGGGTGCGGGCGCTCGTAGACGGTCACCAGCCAGTTGGCCAGGCCCACGGCCAGTTGGCTGAGCGACATGACAATCAGCACCCAGAAAATAATTTCGGCGTACCAGGGCATGGTTTCATAATTGATATGCCCGGAGAGATAGAAGCTAAGCAGGCCGGTAATCAGAACAATGCCGCCCAAATAAAACAGCAGAGGCACCTGGTGCACAAAGCGGCGCAGCCGGGGCGCAAGCGGCAGGGTCAGCCCCAGGCGCTGTTCAATGGCATCCCGCCCTTTATCCACCAAATAAAAGCCCACATGCGAAGTAACGTTTTCCAGACCTTTTTCCAGGGCGGATTCCTGCGCCAGATCCAGAGCCGCGTTGGCCACATCATTTTCGTTGCGTTCGCTATGCCGGGCCAGATATTCCACCACATGGCGGTAACGGTCTTTGGTCTCAAAGGTCATCCGTCCGTACAGTCCGGGCGGGTCGCCGCGCAGAATCTGTTCAACCGAGCTTATGGTCTCCACAAATTCGCGCCAATCCATGGAATCGAGGAAGCGCAACGAGCTGATGCTGTTGCTCATGGACACCAGCCGGGAGGCCAGTTGGTTGTTTTCCTGATGGACCATGCGCTCTACATTGGCGCCGTTTTCCGCCAGGCGTTGCTCCATCCAGGCCATGGGGATGGTGATGTTGATGTTTTGGCCTTGCAGACGGCTGGAAAACTCCGAGACAAAAGAACTGCTTAAGTTCGGTTCGGCCCGGACCAGGTCGGCCATGATCAGAATAAGATTTTTGGGATCTTTTTCGTTTATTTCAATGAGTTTGTCCGCCCAGCGGTCGGCGGTCATGCGGTCGAGCTGCGAGGCGGACAGGTATTCCCCTTCCTGACGCAGGTTTTCTATCAGCGCCAGGCGCAGCATAATGGGGATGGCCCAGATTTCGCCCAGGGTGAGGTTGGTGACCGATTGATAGGCGCCGATGAAGCCGGAAAGGCTTTCTGAATCCACCCGACCGTCCGCCCTGGTGATCATTTCCCAGGCAATGGCGAAAACGCGCGGCAACCCGGCCAGAGTGCCGCTTGTCAAGCAGGGTAATTGCTGGCCGTATTTTTCGGGCAGGTGTTTCTGGGTGGTCCGGATTTGTTCAATAACCAGGTAAAAGTTGTCCAGCAGCCATTCGCCGGAAGGGGTGATGCTGCGGTTTTCCGTTACGGCTTCCAGCAGAAGCTCCCTGACTTTACGCAGGATAGCCTCGTTTTCCTTGAGCCGTTCCAATAAAAGGTGGGGGGCGCCGGGGCCGGTTTGGCAATGTTCGGCTGCGAGAATTTTACCGTGTTTTTTTAACTGATAGCTGCTGAGCAGGTCCGGCCTGACTATCGCCTCGCCGGAAGGCCAGTTGTAAGTGGCGCTGTGTAGGTGTTTGAATGGATTCCGTTTCAGGCGGTCACCGATGTTCTTGCGAAAAGCCACTTCAGCCTCCCCGTGTGTAGAATCTCTTCTATAAGCATTTAACGCTTGATAAAGGTTTGCAGCAGCAAAAGTAAACGGAGCTGCTAAAATGCTAAATGCTCTAAAGGGTATTCGACGGCGTTGGCAAGACAGCCTGCCATTAATATTATTTCTAGTTTAGAATACCTACATTTGCGTCCAAGTCAACCGCTATGGTTATAAATGAAGCAGGGGATGATCCCCTGCACCCCAATTAGGGAGTGGTACAATTTGCTTCGCCTAACAGGGAGCGGCCTACGGACTTTGGGCGGAAGATGGAAAGGCGGGGAGAGGCGCCGCCGCGTCGCTTCGGCTGACGGTGAGAGGTACCGCCAGGATGGCGGTGGCCGCGCAGCGGGAGAGAGCAAAAACCACGTTTTTTGCGAACGACCCT
>CAZNBK010000225.1:0-4360 GCA_964571105.1 uncultured Desulfovibrionaceae bacterium | reverse complement strand
CTCTGCACAGCTCAGTTTGGTATATTCCACGGTGACCCCGCCTAAGTTAAAAAATAAATTGAAAGCCAACCCATGTTCAACTGTAAAAGCCGATTACAGGGCCTGTCCCTAGCAGCTTTGGCCAGGGCCGCGTTGGCCAAATTTTTCCAGAAGGCAATCGCGCCGTTGCTTAAAATAGCCCGGAAATCTTGCCCTCATTGTCCACATCTATTTTTTCGGCGCTGGGCATCCGCGGCAGCCCGGGCATGGTCATAATTTCCCCGGTAAGGGCCACAATAAACCCGGCCCCGGCCGAGACCCGCAAATGGCGTACAGTGACTACAAAATCCTCGGGCGCGCCGCTGAGTGTGGCGTCATCCGAAAAACTGTACTGGGTTTTTGCCATACAGATGGGCAGATGCCCGAAGCCCTGGGCCTCGAACTGCTCGATTTTTTTCCGGGCCGGCACAGTGAGCACCACGCCGCTGCCCCGGTAAATCCGGGTGACTATGGCGTTGAGCTTGGCCTCTATGCCCATGTCCAGCGGATAGCAGGGGGAGAATTTTGTCGGCTCCTCGCACAACCGGACCACTTCCTCGGCCAGGAGCTTGCCGCCCTCGCCGCCTTTGCTCCAAACTTCGCTAAGGGCCACGTTGACGCCCAAATCCCGGCAGCTGTCTTCCACCAGTTTGATTTCGGCCTCGGTATCGCTGGGAAAACGGTTGATAGCCACCACTGCTTGCAGGCCGAAGACCGAAACAATATTATCCACATGGCGTAATAAATTGGGCAGGCCGCGCCGCAAAGCCGCCAGATTTTCCACGGTCAGCTGGTCTTTGGCCGCACCCCCGTGATGCTTCAGGGCGCGGATGGTAGCCACCACCACCACGGCTGAAGGCTGGATACCGGCCAGGCGGCATTTGATATCCAGGAACTTTTCCGCGCCAAGGTCGGCGCCGAAGCCGGCTTCGGTGATGGCATAATCTCCCAGCTTCATGGCCATGCGTGTAGCCATGATCGAGTTGCACCCGTGGGCGATGTTGGCAAAAGGCCCGCCGTGAATAAAGGCCGGGGTGCCTTCCAGGGTCTGCACCAGGTTGGGCTTCATGGCGTCCTTGAGCAGGGCGGCCAGAGCTCCCTGGGCATGGAGCTGCCCGGCGGTGATGGGTTCTTCGTCTCTGGTATAGCCGACGATCATGTTCGCCAGCCGGTTTTTCATATCATCTATGTCTTTGGACAAACAAAGAACGGCCATGATTTCCGAGGCCACGGTAATATCGTAGCCGTCTTCGCGGGGCACGCCGTTTATGCGCCCCCCCAGGCCGCTGACAACAAAGCGCAACTGGCGGTCGTTCATATCCACACAACGCTTCCAGGTGATGCGCCGGTTGTCGACCTGCAGGTCATTGCCCTGAAAAATATGGTTATCAAGCATGGCGGCAAGTAAATTGTTGGCCGCGCCAATGGCGTGAAAATCCCCGGTGAAGTGGAGGTTGATATCCTCCATGGGCACCACCTGGGCATGCCCGCCACCGGCTGCGCCGCCCTTGATGCCGAATACCGGCCCCAGCGAGGGCTCGCGCAGGGCGATCACCGCTTTTTTGCCTATCTTGCGCAGGCCGTCGGCCAGGCCAACGGTTACTGTTGTTTTCCCCTCTCCAGCCGGGGTGGGCGTTATGGCCGTAACCAGAATAAGCTTGCCGTCCGGCTTGTCTTTCATATCTGCAAGCAGCTTAAAATCAACTTTGGCTTTATAGTTGCCGTGCAGCTCAACATACTTTTCAGCAACTCCGGCTGCTGCTGCGATTTCGCGAATGTCGCGCATGGCTGTTCCCTGGGCGATTTCAATGTCAGACTTCTGTGCCATGGTCTATCTCCTTGGCTGGCTTGGTGGGGGGCTTTGCAAAATTGGAATCTAGCATACGAGCAAGGCGGCTATCAACAACTGTTTGGAGCGGTTTCGCACTGACATTGCACACCGGGAGAAGATGCCCCGATGAGCCAAACGAAGCACAGCAACGCCCGCGAGATTGGCAGAGGATGGCTTTGTCGACTATGAACAAACCCGGCACGAAAGAGCTTTTAAATGATCCGAGTCCGGCTTGCCGCAAACCGGTTATAAATCGGCTTCTAATAAAAACTTCCGATGCTTACACGATAATACAGAAACCGCCGTGGTCAACAGACTTTAATCCAATATGCGCCCTTTACAGGCTGCAAAGTAGTCAAAAAAAATGAATGCTTGATTGCCAAATATTTCTCAATAATATACAACGATAATAGGTATATCCCTTTATGCCGTTCTGCCGAAACCCGGGCAAATGGCGTAACAGGGCTCCCGGCTTATTCCTGTCGGCACCTACAATAAATTATTTTCGAAATTCGGATTCGAATACAGTACTTCAGTCAGTTCAAAACGGGTAGCAAGGAGTATTTTGCATGACAACCAAATTTAGAATCATCGGAGGTTTTCTGATCGTCCTGATCTTATTGGCAATTATGGCCTTTATGGGCTACACGAGCCTCCAATCCGCCTCCAATAACTTCAATACTTATAGACGGCTGGCCAACATCAACGTGGATTGCAGCAACCTGGAAGCGGCCACGTTTGAAATCCTCTATTATGTAGATGAATATATGAACACCAAAGAACCCGCTGAAATGAAGGATGCGCAAGCCCAAGTGCAGCGGGGCTATGAGATCGTCGCTCATATTCTCGAAATTTCCCAAGACCAGGACAACATTGACAAGGTCAATGCCGCCAAGGAAAGCCTGGACAAAATGAACGCGGCTCTCACGGAAATCCAGTCCAGCGTGGAATCCGCCTTTAATACCCTCGACACCGTCAGCATGCCCAACATGCAACTGACCGACGAAGCCATCACCAAGCTGCAGGAAACTGCCCGTTCCGTCGGCAATGCTGAGGCGGCCTATCATATTATTAATATCTGGAAACGCATGGTGGTGGTGCGCGAAAACCTCATCGTGTTTATGGACAACATGACCGAGGAAGCCGCCGACGGAATCACCGACAACCTTGACGATGTGCGGGACGCCCTCAATGACCTTGCCAGCGTGCTGACTACCGATACCGGTCGCCGCGACATGAACCACATCAGAGAAACTTTGGACAAGGCCATAGAAGGCTTTGACGCCCTGATCAAAGAAGGCTCCGACGTGCGCCAGGCCATACATACCCTGGTTGAGGAAGGGGATCTGGTTACCGCAATGGTCCAGCAAATGAACGATGAGGCCGACGTCATCATGCGTGAAAACGGTGCGGCCACACTGGCCGACAACGAAAGCTCGCAGACCAAGATGCTCATGATCAGCGTTATCGGCTTGCTTTTGGGCACCGGCCTGGCCATTTATATCATTTACGCCCTGGTCCGCGCCCTGGATAAGATGTCCACTTTTGCCAACGACATCGCCAACGGCGATTTCCACAGCAAGGTTACCGTGTTTGAAAAAGGCGAAATCGGGAATATGTTCCAGGCCATGCGCAAAATTCCGGAAATTTTCGAAGATGTGCTCGGTCAATCCAGGAAAGTCGCCAACGATATTGCCTCCGGTCTGTTCCGCAACCGGCTTGACCAGGACAGCCTGCATGGCGGCTTCCGCGATCTGGCCGTGGGCATCAATACCATCGCCGATTCTTACACCCAGGCCATCGACAATATGCCGGTCAGCATCATCTCTCTGGATAACAACCTGAACACCAAGTTTACCAACGCCACCGGCATGGAGACCGTCGGGCCGGATACCTTGAGCGCCTTTGGCGGGCATATGCCCAGCGCAGAAGCGGCCATTCGCGACAATGCCATGTATAAAGCCGAAAGCCGCCTCGAATCTCCAGCGGGAAATCCGGTGGACGTTGCGGTTACGGTCATCCCCCTGCATGATATGAGCGAGCAGGTTGTCGGCGCTCTGGAAGTTCTGGCCGACATTACGGAAATCAAAGAAAAACAAAATGTCATGCTCCAGGTGGCCTCGGAAGCCACGGCCATTTCCGATCGCGTGGCCGCTGCCTCCGAAGAACTGTCCGCCCAGGTGGAGCAGGTCTCCCAGGGCGCAGAAATTCAGCGCTCCCGCGTGGAATCCACGGCCAGCGCCATGACCGAAATGAACGCCACCGTGGCCGAAGTGGCCCGCAGCGCCTCGGAAGCCTCCCACCAGTCGGAAGACACCCGGATTAACGCCCAAAACGGCGCGGATCTGGTCAATAAAGTGGTCTCGGCCATCAACCAGGTGCAAGTGGTTGCTTCCCGCCTGGAAACCAACATGCAGTCCCTCGGCGAACAGGCTGAAAGCATCGGTTCGGTGATGAACGTAATTTCAGACATTGCCGACCAAACCAACTTGCTGGCCCTGAACGCAGCCA
>CAZNBK010000224.1:0-4381 GCA_964571105.1 uncultured Desulfovibrionaceae bacterium | reverse complement strand
ACTGGAGCTGCTTGAGTTCGTTGCTCAGAAATTTAAGCAGAAGATCAAAGAGAAAAGACACTTCCGCAGCGGGGCGCCGCCAGTTTTCCTGGGAAAAGGCATACAGCGTCAAATGGGGGATGCCCAGTTCGCGGCAGCGGGTGACCACCCTGCGCACAGCTTCAGCTCCGGCCTGGTGCCCGGCGCTGCGTTGTAATCCGCGCGCTTTGGCCCAGCGACCGTTCCCGTCCATGATAATGGCTACGTGCCGGGGCATTTTCCTGGCAATGTGCTCCACGCCGTGTGTACCTCTGTCTTGGGCTAGACTCTCGTTAAACTTTTGCCGAAGCGCCGCCTCAGGAAGCTCCTCCGGCAGAAGGGAACGGTTCCCCGCATTCGCGATTTCCGCCAAACAGGTTTGCGTCCGGTTTGGCGGAAATCGGGCAAGAGGGGCAAAACCCCTTGCCGGGATCGGCAGGACTACCATTAATGGGGCTGCCTCTGAGCAGTTGCCTGCCGTACATTTTTATAAACATACCTGCTGTTAATTTGCCTGTCTAGTAGGTGGCGGCATTTAAAAATAAGTGTGCTAAGCTTCAGGTCGCCAGCCGCCCGGTCAAGCAGCGCGCGCTTTTCGTCAAGGCCCGCACGGAGTTTGCGATATTATGGAGGTTGCGGTTAGGTTTTTTACTCCGCTTGTGCGCAAAGCGTTGCGACGTCTAACTGGATGGTTGAGAATAATAATTTCCAGCCGTGTTTTTGTGGGGAAATCATCAGGTTTTTGCACCAGGCCGCAGGGGCAAAACTTGCAGTTTTCCTAAAAATATTTATAAATGGACTGCGAGTCGAGTGAACCGGAAAGCCGCGCGCTTACGGACAACGCCGGAGCGGCTGTTCACAAGGTTTTTCTTTGCGTGCATTTTTGCGCCCATCCCGGGGGCGCTGGGCAGAGAGCAATTGCCGTTGACCCTTTTGTCTGCGGATTGTTTTCATAACAGGAGGACGCTATGGGCAAGAAAGAAACGGCCCCGAAAGCCCCGACCGGCATTAAGGCTGTCGGCGGGACCGCCAAAGTCCGCGCTGCTGATGTATATCTCTCCCAGCCTCTGCCGACCTTGAGTTTTTCTGCGGCAGACAGCGTCATTCAGGATATTAATCCGGCCATGCAGCGGCTGTGTGGTTATGAAGTCACCGAACTGCCGGATATTGACGCATTTGTGCATAATATAATTTCCGCCCCGCAAGAGCGCGAGCGTTGCCTGGCCTTGCTTACCGGCCCTCTGCCCAAAAGCGGCGACGAGGGCGACGCGGCAGTGGCCTGCCGCGCGGTAACCTGTTTATCCAAAGTCAAAAAAATCTTCCGAGCCGAGCTGTATGTCTGGGATGTGCCCGCAACGGGCGCTTCCACTGCGTATAGCGGCGAGCGCATCGTCCAGCTTTTTGAGCTTTCGCCGGTGGATGTGGGCGTGGAGTCGGGCGACACCCTGGTGCAAAACCAGGCCATGCGGGCGCGTATTCATACTCTGGAGGCGGAGCTGGCCCAGCATAGAACCTGGCTGGAGCTGGCCCTGGACGGCATCCAGGAAGGCCTGTGGATCATGTATGTGGCCAACGGCAAAATGGATTATGTGTTCACCTCCATTCTGGATAAGCTCGGTTATTCCATGGCCGAATTGGACAATTCGATCATGAGCTGGGACAAGCTTACCCATCCGGACGACATCGCCGATGTGCGGCGGCGCATAAAAGCGCATTTGAAAGGGGAAACCCCATATTATGAGTCTGAATTCCGGGCGCTGAACAAAAACGGCGAATGGCAATGGATTATGAGCCATGGCCGGGTAACCAAGCGGGATTCCAAAGGCCGTGCCCTGGAGCTTACCGGGGTGCATGTGAACATTGACAAGATCAAACGCGCCGAAGTGGAACTGCGGGCCAGTGAAGCGCTGTTCCGGACCCTGGTGGAAAACTTGCCTGTGGGCATTATGCTGGTAAATCAGGAAAACGGCATATCCTATCTGAATCCGCAGTTTGTGTCCCTATTCGGCTATACGGCTAAAGATTTGTCTACTCTGGATGATTGGTGGGAAAAGTCCTGCCCCACACGGACCGAGCGCAAGCGTCTTCTGGCGCAAATAATCGGCGCCGAAGGCAGAGTGGTGCAGACGCGGGTGCGCTGCAAGGACGGGCGTTTTAAAGATGTTGAAGCCCAAAAGGTCGATCTGCCCAGCGGCCAGGGCATCTTGTCGCTGACCGACGTCTCCGAACAGGTGGCGCATCAGGTGGAATTGCAGGAACGCAAGCAGGAACTGCTGGTACAGTCCAAGGATCTGGAGGAAATGAATACCGCCCTGCGTGTGTTGCTGAACAAGGCCAATTATGACCGCGAGGAAATGGAGGCCAAGGTTTATAACAATATCCGCGACCTGGTGAATCCATACCTGGAAAAATTGGAGCAGGTCTGCCGCAACGACGTGCAGCGTTCATATCTGGACATGGTCCGTAAAAACCTGGATGAGGTGGTGTCCGGTTTCACCACCAACCTTATCCGCAAATATGCCAGCCTGACGCCGCGTGAAGTGCAGATCGCCAACATGATCCAACAGGACATGACCATCAAGGAAATGGCCGAGACTCTACACATTTCAGAAAGCTCGGTGGCCTTTCACCGCTTGAATATCCGCAAGAAAATGGGCCTGGCCAACAAAAAGCTGAACTTGAAGACCTACCTGCGTTCGTTGGAATAATGGACGCATAACGCATACGTATCTGAAAAAAAGCGCTTCTTCGGGAGCGCTTTTTTTATGCCTTCGGGGTTAACGGCAGCGTTGGGTATTCGCGTTCTGTAATATTTCAATGTTAAAATGCCCTAAACATCGCTGCTGGGTAAGGCTCAGGCTTGCCTTGTAGTGGGGCGCGTTGGTTCCGTACTTGTGAACCAGGCATTTGTCAGTATTTCAAATACTGAATGCCGACCCGCTGGCACGGGTCGGCATTCAAGAATTGGGGACACAGGCCGGGACCGGGGAGTCCCGGCCTGTTCGGGGGTAATAAGAGTCCTGTGTGAGTTACGGACGGACTCTGGTGGGGCCAACTTGTTTCGGGAAGTAGTCCTGGCAGGTGCCTTCGCGATACACGTCGGTGGTGGAGCAGTGCAAGCCGCCGCCGAAGGGATAAGCATCACGGAAGGGCACGGGCACAACTTCAAACCCGAGCTTGTCCATCTGTTCGAGGGTGAAGGTTTCACTGGCTTCAACACAGATGGTCTTGTGGTCGAGCAAAAGCACGTTCATGGACAGCCACACGCTGGAATAGCAGAGCGGCGGAGGAGTCTTGTGAGCGGGCTGAGCTGCTTCGATAATTTCCCAGTCGTTGGCCTTGAAGATTTCGTCAGAACCGGCAGCCGGATAGCGGTTGGGGTTGACGAACATCAGGCCGGGACGCAGGGGCACGAAGGAGCAGTCGATGTGAATGGGATAGGGGTCGCCCGGGAAGTTCATGGAATGCACGCGATGGTTGGGGAAGTGGCGCTGCAGCCAGTCCTGACCCTTGCGGTTGGTGGTGAAACCATGCTGGCAGAACAGGTCCTTGCCCAGACGCATAACGTCGGCGGCGTCGAACAGGGGTTCGTATTCGGTGGTCACGAACTCAAGGTTCTTAACCCATTCCAGGCGCTTTTCAATGTTGTGGGAGTCATCCAGGTAGCCCACGCGGTAGGACTTTTCAGTCAGGCGCGGCTTGGGAGCGGCTTCCCAGACCATGTCCGGGTCGTTGTCGAAGTAGTACTGCATCAGCGGACGATAGCAAAGATATTCGAACCAGCGGCAGCGGTAGGACATGGTGGCTTCCACCATTTCGTTGCCCACGGTAAGAATAACGTCGCGGGGGGGCATACAGCCGAACATGGAACCGTTTTTCCAGTCCGGGGTGCCGATTTCCTGATTGAAATCAATGGGAGTGGGGCGATCAACTACGATGCCGCGCTTTTCCAGAATACGGGCGAAGCCGTCGAGCTGGGCGTTGCCGGCGTCCACAGTGTGCTGCGGACGGGGGCCCCAGGTGCCGCGCATATCGCTGTCCACGGGAATTTTGCAGTCCATGGGCAGTTCAGCCGGGGGAATCATGCAACCATCGGCACGACCGACGATAACACGCTTCAGGGGGTCAAATTCGTTCCAGGCGCTTACAATTTTAGGCATGTTTTTAACCTCGTATTGAAAGTTGACAATTGCCTCGAGAGAGGTTTTATGGTTACCGGTTCGGGTGTGTGCGGCCCGACCGGTCAAGATACTATCAGGGGCGGTAAATCAAATGCCGACGTAAATTACCAGTGGGTTTGGCGCCTGAGTTCTCTCTGGATTCTTAACTAACACTTTGACCCAGGGGAGGGAATACCAAAAAA
>CAZNBK010000223.1:0-4401 GCA_964571105.1 uncultured Desulfovibrionaceae bacterium | reverse complement strand
AAGAAAAGTTTAAAGAAATCAACGAAGCTTATGAAGTGCTGCGCGATGAAGAAAAGCGGCGCATGTACGATCAACTGGGCTCAAACTGGCAGCACGGTCAGCAGTTTCAGGGTGCACCCGGCTTTGAGCAATTTAACTTCAACTTCGGGCAGGGCGGGCACGCGTTTACCTCCGGCGGTTCCGGTTTCAGCGACTTTTTCGACATGCTCTTCGGCGGGCTTGGCGGAGGCGGTCGCTCCGGTGCGCAGATGCACTTTGGGGCCGATCCGTTTTCCGGATTCGCCGGTTTTGCCGGGGGCCGGGGCAGGCACGGCACCCGGGGCCAGGACGTGGAGGCAACTGTAACCATCAGCCTGGAAGAAGCCTATAAAGGCGGGCGCAAAACCGTCACCCTGCAGGGAGCTGCCGGACAGCGCACCCTGGATTTTTCCATCCCGGCCGGCATCAGAGAAGGCGCGCGCATCCGCCTGTCCGGCCAGGGTGAACCCGGCCTTGGCGAAGGCAACCCCGGTGATCTTTATCTTCGGGTTCAATTTGCCGCACACCCGCAATTCAAACTTGAAGGCAATGATGTCATTTATGACCTTTTTCTGTCTCCCTGGGATGCGGCCCTGGGCCTGAAGGTTCGCGTGCCCACCCTGGACGGGGAAGTGGACCTGAACATTCAGCCCGGCACTTCCAGCGACCGCAAGCTGCGGTTGCGCGGGCGCGGCCTGGGCGGCGGTCCTAATAAAAAGAAAGGGGACCAGCTCATCCGGGTGAATATCCGTATCCCGGAAAAAATGACTGAAAAGCAAAAACAAGCCTGGGTTGATCTGGGCAATGCTTACAAAGATACTATTTAAAATATTATTGCCCCCGGCCTCGCAAAAACGGCAAGAGGAAACTTTAAACCGAAGCACGCAGGCCGCTCACTGTGGGGCGTAAAAATAAACGTGACTCCCTAATTAGGGTCCGGGGGCTTAGTCCCTGGGAGAGGTGCCATTTATGGATATGCAAACTTTTACCGAAAAATCCCGTGAAGCGCTCAGCGAAGCGCAAACTCTGGCTTTACGCTTGGGGCATCAGGAGGTGGACTGCGAACACCTGGCCGTGGCCCTGGCTGTGCAAGACAAGGGCCTGGTTCCCCGTGTTCTGGAAAAACTGGGCATTGATGCCACGGCCTATGCCGACGCAGTTTCCCAAGAGCTGCGCAAACGTCCTTCCGTGAGCGGCCCCGGCGTGGGCGGCCAGATGGTCATGACCCGCCGCCTGGGGCAAACCCTGGTGCGCGCCCGTGATTTTTCGCGCAATCTCAAAGACGAATATGTGAGCGTGGAGCATCTTTTCCACGCCCTGCTGGAAGAACCGGCAGGCAGCGGCCTTGGCGAGGTAAACCGCAGTTTCAACCTCACTCAGGATAAGTGGCTGAAAGCCATGGCTGAAGTGCGCGGCAATCAGCGCGTGACTTCGGACAACCCCGAAGCCACTTTTGACGCGCTAAACAAATACGGTCGCGACCTGGTGGAAGAAGCCCGCCTGGGCAGGCTAGACCCGGTCGTTGGCCGCGATTCTGAAATCCGGCGCTGCATTCGGGTGCTCTCCCGGCGCACCAAAAACAACCCGGTGCTTATCGGTGAAGCCGGGGTGGGCAAAACCGCCATTGTTACCGGCCTGGCCCAGCGCATTCTCAAGGGCGATGTGCCGGAAAGCCTCAAAGACAAAAAGCTTTTTTCCCTGGACATGGGCGCGCTCATTGCCGGGGCAAAGTACCGCGGCGAGTTTGAAGAACGCCTGAAAGCCGTGCTCACTGAGGTGGAGCAGTCCAACGGCAAGATCATCATGTTCATTGATGAAATCCACCTGATTGTGGGCGCGGGTAAAACCGACGGGGCCATGGACGCGGGCAACCTGCTCAAACCCAAGCTGGCCACCGGCGACCTGCACTGTATCGGCGCCACCACCACCGATGAATACCGCCGCTATATTGAAAAGGACCCGGCCCTGGAACGCCGTTTCCAGCCGGTAATGGTGGAAGAGCCGTCAGTGGAAGACGCCATCTCCATCCTGCGCGGCCTTAAAGAACGTTTTGAAGTACACCACGGGGTGCGCATTTCCGACAGCGCCATTGTTGAAGCAGCCGTATTGTCGTCCCGGTACATCAGCGACCGGCAGCTTCCGGATAAAGCCATAGACCTCATTGACGAGGCCGCGGCGCATATCCGCACGGAAATCGACTCTTTGCCCTCAGAGCTGGATGAGGCCAACCGCAAAATAATGCAACTGGAAATTGAGCGGGAAGCCTTGCGCAAGGAAGTGGATGCGGCCTCGCGCGAGCGTTTGGAAATTCTGGAAAAAGAAATTGACGAGCTCAAGACCGAGCAATCCGGCTTGCAAACCCAGTGGGAGCTGGAAAAAGGGTCCATTGAGGGTACCCGCCAGATTAAAGAGGAAATTGAGCAAACCCGCCACGAAATCGAAGAGGCCGAACGCAATTATGACCTCAACCGCGCGGCTGAGCTCAAGTACTCCAGGCTGATGAACCTGGAACAACAACTGGCGGCAGCCGAAAATTCCGGCGAAACCAGCCTGGTCGGGCACCGCCTGCTCAAGGAAGAGGTCGGCCCTGATGACGTGGCTGAAATTGTGGCCCGCTGGACCGGCATTCCGGTGTCCCGGCTCATGGAAACCGAGCGCGAAAAGCTGCTGCGCCTGCCGGAGCTTTTGCACAAGCGGGTCATCGGCCAGGATGAAGCCGTGGAGGCCGTGTCCGAAGCCGTGCTGCGCGCCCGGGCCGGTTTGTCCGATCCCAAACGCCCCATCGGTTCGTTCATCTTCCTCGGCCCCACCGGCGTGGGCAAGACCGAGCTGTGCAAGGCCCTGGCCGAATCGCTGTTTGACAGCGAGGACAACATGGTCAGGCTGGACATGAGCGAATATATGGAAAAACACTCTGTAGCCAGGCTTATTGGAGCGCCTCCTGGCTATGTGGGCTATGAAGAAGGCGGCCAGCTTACCGAGGCCGTGCGCCGCAAGCCCTACAGCGTCGTTCTTTTTGATGAAATTGAAAAAGCGCACCCCGACGTGTTCAATATGCTACTGCAAATCCTTGATGACGGGCGGCTGACCGACAGCCAGGGCCGTACCGTGGATTTCCGCAACACCATTATTATCATGACCTCCAACCTGGCCTCGCCGTTGATTCTGGAGGGCATCAGCGTGGACGGAACCTTGCAGGAAGGCGTGCACGAGCAGGTTATGGGCGAGCTGCGCCGCCATTTCCGTCCGGAATTCCTGAACCGCGTGGATGAAATTGTGCTGTTCACGCCGTTGCAGGTTCAGCAGATTGCGGGCATTGTCGATCTGCTCATGGCCCAATTGCAAAAACGTCTGGATGACCGCAAGGTGAGCATTACCTTGAGCGATGAAGCCCAAAAATTCATTGCCGAAGCTGCCTACGACCCGACCTATGGAGCCAGGCCGCTACGCCGTTATCTCCAGCAGCATCTGGAAACGCCCCTGGCCCGCAAGCTCATTGCCGGAGAACTGACGGACGGCGAGCAGGTAAAGGTCGATGTGGCAGACGGCGATCTGGTTTTTAACTAGAATGTTTTACCAATGGGATTATTATATTTTCAAAAGTAAATAATTGTAAAAAAAGTCTAGAAACCTCTTGTGAAGCATTGTCAAAACGGGCATAAGCCTTTACGATGCTTTCACAATGATGCTTGCAGCTCCATTAACCGCAGTCTGCACGGCATTGGTAAGCGTAAATAATTACGACCAAACCCGGCCCATAGCGGCAAATAAGGGAGGAGTATTATGCGTAAATTGATTACTTTGCTTGTGGCAGCAGGCCTTTCCGCCATGCTGCTCCTCGGCGGGTGCGCCCCCAAGGTCGGCGGCAGCGATTACAAGGCTTCTGACTCCGGCACCATGCAAAACGTTAACTACGGCACGGTTGTTGACGTGCGCGTGGTAGAAATTAACGATGACCGCGGCGTAAACCAGACTCTCGGCACTGTGGGCGGCGGCGTGGCCGGCGGCGTGCTGGGCAGCCTTGTCGGCGGCGGCTCGGGCAGAACCCTCGCTACTGTTGGCGGTGCCGTTCTCGGCGCAGCGGCAGGTTATGCCGGCTCCGAGTTGCTGACCAATCAGGACGGTTACGAAGTTACCGTTGAACTGGACGCCGGCGGCACAGTAGTGGTCACGCAGGGTGCAGATATCGCCTTCTCTCCGGGCCAGCGCGTAAAAGTGCTTTCCGGCGGCGGCGCTCCGGCCAGAGTTGTTCCCTACTAGGACACCAATACGGTTCAACAAACAGCCGCGAATGCACAGCGCACTCGCGGCTGTTTTCATTCTTCACCGCAAACGCATAAATTTACGGATGACAGCCGGGAATATATTGTCAAATCAGCCGCA
>CAZNBK010000222.1:0-4412 GCA_964571105.1 uncultured Desulfovibrionaceae bacterium | reverse complement strand
TATACGATAAAGGAGACAGTATGGGAGGCGGTGGTAAAACCCCGAAAATGTCCAGTGCGCCGCCGGTGGCGGCAGAAGCCCCCAAGGTGTACCAGGCGGAGCGCGAAGCTTCGGACGCGGCGCTCAATGCCCGTGACGACCAGCGCAAAAAAGCTCTGGCTGCCCTTGGGCAAGAAGGCACCATTCTGACCAGCCCGTTCGGCTCGCAGGAAAAAACAGCCGGGCAGGGCAAAACCCTGCTGGGGGGGTAAAGCATGGCTTACGGTTACCCACAAGTCGACTACGGCCAGGGCGCGGGCAAAGCCTGGAACCCGGCCAATCGCGAAGAACTCTTCGGCATGGTCAATCGGGCCAGGAGTGACGCCGCCTTGGCCAACCTGTTTGCGGCGGACATCCTCACGGCCAAGGGCGGAGTTGCGGAAGTTACCACCCGCTGGTCGGGTTCCGGCAAAGGCGAAGCCAAGCGGGTCGCCTTCACCAACGGCACAAAAGACCCGCTGTATATCAAACACAGCCTGAACGGCGCTGAATCCTGGGCGGCGCAAGCCTTTGACACCCCCGTACTCAAGGCAGCGGACGGCAATTATTATTACGCCAAAAGTCAGGTTAACGGGACGTCAACTCTGGACATGGCTTCTGTGCATGCCGCCAGGAACGGTTCTGCGGGCAAGGGCCCGTATGAGTTTGGAGCGGGCGAAAAAGTCACCGACAGCGCGCTGATCCAGCGTCTGAACAGCGGCGCTTATGCATTTTCCGCGCAAGGGGCCAACGGGCAGACCGTGTATGTGCCCTACGCGCAAGGCTACGTGCCGCGCAAAGGCCAGACCAACCAGGCCCAGACCAAGGGCAGCACTGCCGCCGGGGCCACCGCCAGAGACGTGCGCACGGCCAATACCGTGCAGCCGCGAGTGGTCGGCGATCCCCTGGGTTTAAAGCAGACCCTGCTCGGCGGCGCAGGCGGACAGGAACAATTGAGCCGGAGCCTACTCGGCCAGGGCTAAGCCGCAGGGCTAAGCCCTGCACCCTCATTAGGGAGTGATGCAATTTGCTTCGCTTTGCAGGGAGCGGCCTATGGAGTACCCCCGGTTGATGGAAGAAGGCACCGCCAGGATGGCGAGTGCGATAGCAAACGAGACTTACGGATGAGGTCCGCAGAGCGACAGCAGTGAAAACCACGCTTTTCACAAGCGACCCTCGAGAGCCTCCAGCGGCGAAGCAGCCGTTAGGCGAACACAAGTGAGACTTACGGATGAGGTCCGCAGGGCGTTCGCGCAGGACGCGCGACCGAGAGGTATATATTAGATGCAGAAAAATAAACTTCAAGAAATAGCGCAGCGTTACACGGAACTGGAAACCGAGCGGCAGAGCTGGGAAGAAGATTGGAAAACCCTAGCCGGATATTTTTTGCCGCGCAAGTGCCGGTTTCTGGAAGCGGGCGATAAAACCAACGAGGGCGGCTTGCGCCGGGGTTCGCTGGATTCCACCGGCGTTTACGCCATGCGCGATCTGGCTGCCGGTTTGCAAGGCGGGGTGACCAGTCCGGCCCGGCAGTGGTTTAAACTTTCCCTGCGCGACCCGGCCCTTGACCGGCGTTCCGACGTGCGCGCCTGGCTGGACAAGGCCGAGCAATACGAGCGCGAAGTGTTGCACCGCTCCAATTTTTACAATGCCGTGCACCATATTTATTCCGAGCTGGGCACTTTCGGCACTGCGTTCATGTTTGCCCTGCCCGACGAGCGCACCGTTGTCCGGTATTCTCCGCTGACCGCCGGGGAATATTGCCTGGATACCAACGAACTGGGTATTGTGGACACGGTTTTCCGGCACATGGACATGACCCTGCGCCAACTGGTGCGCCGTTTCGGCCTGGAAAACCTGCCCGAAGCCCTGCGCAAAATGTGGGAAAAGACCAGCCAGTGGAACGCGCGCTTTCGGGTGGTGCACGCGGTTTATCCGCGCAACGACCGCGATCCGGGTAAAATCGACGCCAAAAACAAGCCGTTTGCCTCGATTTATTATCTGGACGGCTACGGGGGCGGTAACGGCTTGGGGGGTAACGGCCTGGGGGGCAGCGGGCACGGCGAATATCCTTATCTCTTGCGCGAGAGCGGTTTTGACGAATTTCCGGGTTTTGGGGTGCGCTGGGACGTGACCGGCAACGACGTGTACGGGCGCAGTCCGGGCATGGATGTGCTGCCCGATTGCGTGCTCTTGCATTCCATGACCGCGTCCATGCTCAAGGCCCTGCATAAGCAGGTGGACCCGCCCATGGTTGCCCCGGCCCAGCTCAAAAATATCAATTTGTTGCCTGGCGGGGCCAACTTCATCGACGCCGGCAGCGGGCAGGGGCAGCAGGTTTACCCGGCCATGCAGATCAGGCCGGATATTCAGGGGGCCATGGCCGCCGTGGGCCAGATTCAGAACAAGGTCCGCGAGGGCTTGTTCAACGACCTGTTCCGCATGCTGCTCAATTCCGACCGCCGTCAGATCACGGCCAGGGAAATCGCCGCCCGGGAAGAGGAAAAAATGTTGCTCATCGGCCCGGTGCTCGAACGCCTGCACGACGAGCTGCTTACCCCGCTGATCTCTCGAACGTTCAGCCTCATGGCTGGGGCCGGGTTTTTGCCGCCCCCGCCGGAAGATGTGGCCGGCGCAGACATGAAAGTGGAATTTGTTTCAGTGCTGGCCCAGGCTCAAAAACTGGTCGGCACCGGGGCCATTGAGCAGTTTGCCGGATTTGTGGGCCAGGGCGCGCAGATTTACCCGGAAATGCTGGACGTGGTTGATTCGGACAAGCTGGCCGATACCTATGCCGATTATCTGGGGGTGCCCGCAGAAATCATTCGCGGCCAGGACGAACGCGACCGCATCCGGGAGGCCAGAGCCGAGGCGCAACAACAGCAAGAACAAATGATGGCTGCTCAGATGGCTATGCAAGGGGGCCAGGGCTAGCGCCGCCGCCATCCTGGCGGCAGCCGCGCAGATGATGGCCCAGGCTCGGGTTTGAGTAGGGGGGTACAGTGGATAACGAATTTGTAAGCAATGACCCGGCCCTGTTGGCGCTGTTCGGTGAAGACCTGGAGCGCCAGAGCAAGGCCAGGCAGATGAACGAAGCCGAGCGCCGGGAATTTATGACTGCGCTCAAGGATTTGCTGGCCGAGGAAAAAGGACAGCGCTTTGTCTGGTGGCTGCTTGAGCAGACCCATCTGTTTCAAACCAGCTTTACCGGCAACTCCGCCACTTTTTTCATGGAGGGCGAACGCAACGTCGGCCTGAAAGTCTTTGCCGCCTGTATGGAAGCGGACCCAGGCTTTATGCAGCGGCTGGTGGATTTTAGCAGGGGATGCAGGGCAAAAACCGTGCACGACTGATTAGCCCGGCGCGGCGCGGGTGTTCAAAGGAATTAACAGTCAACCCGGCGGTGCGGGTTTCGCTGCACAGCATGCGAAAAGCGTGATGCCGGAGGGGGGGGAATGCCCCCGTATATCCGGGAGATAAAAATGGCTGATGGTAATCAAGAAATCGATTTGGATAAAGAAAGTCGGCTTTTCCCGCAGAATGACACCGGGGGGGAAGTGACGGATATGGACAGAGGGGGCGAGCTTGCCGACTTCTCTGCACAGGATGCGGCAAGGCAAGAGCGCGGCTCTGACTATGATCGGGCGCAGGACCCGGAATATGACCGGGAATATGACCGGGAATCCGACCCGGAGCGCAGGCCCATGCAGCCGCCGCTGGAGGAAGAACCCTACAGCCTGGCTGATTTGGCCCTGCCCAAAGAGTATCAGACCGTGCCGGAAGTGGCCGCAGATTTTGAGGCCATTGCCAGGGAGCACAAGCTTTCCAAAGAGGCGGCCCAGGCCCTGATCGATCTGGATGTGCAGCGCCTGCAAGTGCAGACCGAACAGCACAACCGGCAACGCCTGGCCTGGCGGGAACAGATCAAGCAGGACGATGAATACGGCAAAGCCAATTTCAACCGGACCTTGCGCTCTGCCCGGACTGCTCTGCTCAGGTTTGATCCCAGCGGCGAAGTCAAGCAACTGCTCAACCTCACCGGCGGCGGCGATCACCCGGCGATTATTAAGATGTTCGCCAAAATCAACGCCGCCATCGCCGAAGACGAATTCATCTCCGGCTCCGGCAGCAACAATAAACAAAAGTCATTGGCAGAACGCCTCTGGCCGCAGGGCTAGCAGGGCTGCCAGGGCTGCGCCCTGGCAGGGGATGATCCCCTGCACCCTCATTAGGGAGTGGGACGCTTCGGCCTGAGCACTAGGGAGCGGCCTACGGACTTTGAGCGGAAGAGCCGCCAGGATGGCGGTTGCCCCGCAGGGGGAGCAAGCGGAAACCACGTTTTCCGCGCAGCGACCCTCGAGTGTCCGCCAGGACGGCGGACCGAGAGGTATGCG
>CAZNBK010000221.1:3037-4426 GCA_964571105.1 uncultured Desulfovibrionaceae bacterium | reverse complement strand
TCATTGGAGCCAAAAGGCAAAAACACATTTCCTTTATAAATGCGCAAAATCTAAGGCGATTTTGCGAAAGGCACGCGCTGCTTGACCTTATCGCATACCTCTCGGTCGCGCATCCTGTGCGAACGCCCTGCGGACCTCAGCCGTAAGGCTCGTTTGCTATCGCACTCGCCTGACGGCTGCTTCGCCGCTGGAGGCTCCCGCGCGCGGGTGCCGCGCAGCGGCACCAGAGCATTTTATCTATCATATAATTTCAATGTTAAAATGCTCTAAAATGCGCCCAGTTTTTAGAAAGCCCGTTTCAGGACTTCGCGGATGTGTTCTTCATTCATGGGTATCACGCAGCCATAGGGCAGCGCCCGGGTGGCATGGGCAGCGATTTTAGGAATGTCGGCATCATTGATGCCGACCTGGCTCAGGCTGGTGGGTAAGCCCACGGCGCCCACCAGTTCCTTTAAGCCTTCAATGCCGCGCAAGGCCAGGTCGCTGCCGGGGATTTCCGGCAGGCGCAGGACTTTATCGGCAAAACGGGTGAAGATTTCCCGGTTCAGGCCCTGGTCGTAGATATAGCGCATCCAGGCCGGAAGCAGGATGCCCAGAGTTACGCCATGGGTAATGTCGTAAAGGCCGCTGATGGCGTGCCCGATATTGTGCGAGGAAAAATCGCCGCGCGCGGCCCGTCCCACACCGGCCCAGCCGCTGTGGGCATATACACTGCAAAAGGCAAGTTCTGCGCGAAGGTCGTAGTCGGTCAGCCGGTCGGGCAGGGTTTTCAGGCAGCGAATAATACTGCGGGCATAGGCCTCGCAATGCTCCACAATGACCGGCGAGGTGGTCAGGCCCTCAAAGTAGGCTTCCAGAATATGCGAGAGCGCGTCAAAACCGGAAGGCAGCACGGTTTTAAGCGGAACGGAATATTGCAGCTCCGGGTCCACAATGGCCAGGATGGGCTGGGTGAACTCGCTGCTGAGCACGAATTTTTCATGGGTTTCATCATTGTTGAGGACAAAGGTGCCGTTAACTTCGCTGGAAGTTCCGGACAGGGTAAGGATGCCATAGATGGGCAGCGCCTTGGTGACCGGATGCTTTTTGAGCATGAACTCCCAGATGTCATGCTCTGAGGCCGCTCCCAGGGCCACGGCTTTGGCTGAGTCGAATACGCTGCCGCCGCCCACCGGCACGATGGCCTGGACGCCTGCGGCCTTGGCCGCATTAATTGCTTCGCGGGCTTTACTGGCCCGGGGGTTGGGCTGAACGCCGCCGACCTGGGTAACCGCTATTTTCGCATCGTTTAGAAGCGCAGTGACCTGGTCCAGAAGGCCGGAAACGCACACGGATTTTCCCCCGTACAAGAGCAATATCTTGCTGATGCCAGCGGCTTTGAGTTCTGGA
>CAZNBK010000221.1:0-3027 GCA_964571105.1 uncultured Desulfovibrionaceae bacterium | reverse complement strand
CAAGTCCGGCAACAGTGCCTTTGCCGAACATGACCTTGGCCTTGGAAACATAGGTAAAGTTGTGCATGGTGAGCCTCCTGTGCCGAAAAAATTTAACATGCTCCCCTTGGGGGCACAAGTCTGTCTGTAACCTTACCGATAAGTTGCCGCTTGCTTTTGCGCGGGTTTGCGTTGATAATAAGCGTGTGAATCCGCTTGTCGGAGCGCGCATATTTTTTAGGGGAAGACGAGATGAAAGCACTTTGCCGCATACTTGCCGTGCTGGTTTTGCTTGTTTTTATACCCGGCCAGAGCCAGGCGCAGCCCTATGAGGTGATCTTTGTCAACCAGACCGGGGGGGCAGTGCTTGAGTTTTATGCTTCCAGCGTGGATACTGAATATTGGGAAGACGACCTCTTGGACGGGCGCACGCTTGAGCCGGGGGACGAGTTTCTGGTTACCTTTGTAGACCCCGACCCGGTTTATGATCTCCGTCTGGTTTTTCCAAGGGAAGAGTGGCGGGAATACAACAGCATCAATATCAGGGATAATCGCCGCATTATTTTGCATCCGTAAACAGCCAGCCAGGCGATTTATAGTGAAAAACCCGGAAGCTCAGCCAGCCTCCGGGTTTTTTATTTGTCGAGGCTATTGTGAACTAGAACGCGTAACGGAAGCCCAGGGAAAAGGCCCAGATATCGTCGGTATCGTTGTCCCAGCGCACAGTGCGGTCTTCATTCCAGGAATCGTCAATATCAAGATGCACATAGCTGATCTGGTTGTACAAAGTCAGCCCTTCCATGATCTCGTAGGTGGTGTCCAGGTTGACTTCAAGGCCGTAGTCTTTGCTGGTGTAGGCATAGCCGCCGGACATACCCAGGTCGCGGTCCCAGAAAGAGCCTAGCCGCGCCAGGTCTTCATCGTTGGTGCCGCGGAAATAGGCCACCCTGACGGCATTGGTCATATTTTCAACCAGACTGATGTCTTCCAGGCCGATGCCGATGCCCCAGGTGCCGATGATGTTGTTGCCGTTAACCGCGCCTTCCCGGAACAGGTCCAGGTCGAAGTTGTTGCCCCAGCCCAGGGAGGTAAACCCGAAATCAGGGGAGAGCACCGGCATGAGGCCGTCGAGGCCGTTTTCATCGGTCGGGTCGTCCATGCCCGAACCGTACCAGCCGAACAGGGTGGGGGTGAGGCATTCCAGACGATAGCCCAGCATGGCGGACACGGCCCAGCCGCTGCGGTCGTTGTCATAATCGCCGATATACGCGCCTCCGGAATCAAAAATACTCGCATCGTCACTGCTGTACTTGCCGTACATGAAGTCAGCGGCAAAGAAGAATGGGTCCCAGTACTCCACATTGAAGGAAATACCGGCCCACCAGACTTTGCCGTCATCGCCCAACCAGGATTCGCCGTCATAGCGGCTGCCGGCCAGGGCGCTGCTGATGTCGCCGCCGTGGTTGTCATAATCTTCGGTGTTGTCCACTTCGCCGATGGAGCCGTATACGGCCCAGGGCACAATTTCCAGCCCGTAATCGGCAAAGGTCAGGGGCAGGGTCAGGGCGAAGAGGTCAATGTTGTCGTGGTGGTAGCGGGAGTCGTCATTCCAGTTGCTTTCACCGCTTCTGGCAAAGGGATTCCAGGGGCGCAGCCAGGCCAGGTTTACGGCCACGTATTCGTTGAATTCATAATTGAGGACGATACCGGCCATGTCGTCATCAAGAATGGCGTTGCCGCTTTCCGCGCCGGAAGCGAACACGGGCAGGGCAAAGGGTTGCAGGCCCATGCGCACCATCAGGTCGGTTTCGGGAACAATCCAGTCAATGTACATATGTTTGGTTTCCACATTGACGCCGTCGGTGCCCATGGCCCCGCCTGAACCCTGGCCGGTGTAACCGCTGCCGGCCCAAGTGTCGCCGCCGCCGCTGCCCCAGGAAATGTCGCCGATTTCCAATTGCAGAGTACCGCTCAGGTTTTCGCTGGCCACAAAGTCGATTTGCAGGCGCAGGCGCTGCTCGGCATCAAAGTTTTCTTCCGAACCAAAGTCGCCATTGCTGTTGGAATCGTGAAAATCGTCCGTGTTGGTATACCAGCCGAACGCAAAGTCAAAATAACCTTTAACGTTGATGTCCAAGGCCCCGGCCGTGGTCACGGAACCGAGAGCAAGCACCATTGCCAGTGCCAAGCCAACAATTCTGTTCATGTTTTTCCTTTCCTTTAAGGTTGCAAATAATAATGCGTGTTTTCTCCATAACTGATTCCATAAATCGATTTTTGGGCGATTTGTGAGCATCGCTTTGCTGAAAAACGTGGTCTTCGGCTCGCTCGCGCCACCTTTGAATGGCTTCTGAACATGCTCAGGAGTGGCTATGGCACAAGTTGGTGAAATTGACAATCATTTTCAATTAAAATTATTAAATAAAAATCCGGCTCGAATTTGGCACTGAGCGGGAGCTGGCGGGGTCAGAAAGGTTTGGGGATTATCGGTAATCGATGCTGATAAGTTTCAAGTAGATTAGCAACCAGCGCATGTGCAAAACATTTTTTGCGATAGCCGTTAAACTTGCTCAAGTATTAAATACGCTAACCGCTGATGCTTGGGGGGATAAAAAAACCGCCCTGCGGGCAAGCGGCAGGGCGGTGAATTGCGCGTGCGGGTGCGCTGTTAGTCGGTGCTCAGTTAAGGCCGGGCGTGAAGGAATAACCCTGCTCAGCTTTGTTTACATAGCCCACGCCCGGAAAAGGGATGTGCATGCCGGCCACCGGGGTGTTGCTTTCACTTACCCGCTCCAGCACGGCCTTGCGCGTGGCTGTGGCGGTTACCGGATCATAGTCGTAATCGGGATAGATTTCCGGGTGCGGCATCTGCAAGGCCATGCCGTGGATGAGGTCACCCCAGATCAGAAGTTGCTGTTCTCCTGATTGAACCAGGAACATGGTGTGCCCCGGAGTGTGGCCCAGAGCTTCCTGCGCGGTGATGCCGGGGCCGACTTGTTCGTTGAATTCAAAACCCTCCAGGCGGTCTTTGTATATATCGGCTGCCGA
>CAZNBK010000220.1:0-4440 GCA_964571105.1 uncultured Desulfovibrionaceae bacterium | reverse complement strand
AACCATAAGGACCTGAGGCCCTTAAGGTTTCCTCCCCCAGACCCCCGCCTTCCTTAACCCCAATTGTTTTGGCGGCAGGCAGGGCCGATTTTCTGGGCAAAGTCCGCAGGCCGCTCACTGGAGAGCGTGCCGAAATGTGACACTCCCTAATCAGGGTCCAGGGGGTTAACCCCTGGCCTGGTTAGCAAATGCGGGGGAGCTGTTCGCCTTCGAGCATGGATAGCAGGCGCTTGCCGCCCAGGGCGGTTTGCAGCACCACCTGCCCGGTGCGCTTGTTGGGCAGGGGGGTGGAAAGCACTTCGCCGATGCAGCAGGACTGCTCGCCGTGCGGCGAATTGCGCATGGCCTCCAGGGCGGTTGCGGATTTATCCGGGGGCACGATGCAGATGAGCCGACCCTCGCAGGCCAAGTATAGCGGGTCCAGCCCGATGATTGACGCGGCCTGGACAACGCAGTCCCGAACCGGGATGAGCTCTTCCTGGAGCAGCATATTCACCTGGGATTGCCCGGCGATTTCATTGAGGGTGGTGGCCAGACCGCCCCGGGTGGGGTCGCGCAAGACGTGGGGCGCGCCAACGGCCCTGATGATGTCTGCGACCATTTTATTCAGGGCTGCGGAATCGCTGCGCAAGTCGTCGCTCACGGTCAGATTGGAGCGGGCGACCATGACGGCCATGCCGTGTTCGCCCACCGGCCCGCTAATGAGCACGTGATCGCCGGGTTTGGCGGCGTCGCCGCTGGGCATTGGAGTGGTAATTATCCGACCGATCCCCGTAGTGTTGATGTAGATTTTATCTGCCCCGCCCCTGGGCACCACTTTGGTGTCGCCGGTGACGATGGTCACCCCGGCTTCTCTGGCGGCTGCGGCCATGCTTTCGACCACAACGCGCAGGTCGGCAAGGGCCAGGCCCTCTTCCAGAATAAAGCCGCAGCTTAAATATTGCGGTTCTGCGCCGAGCATGGCCACGTCATTGACCGTGCCGTGTACGGCCAGAGAGCCGATGTTGCCGCCGGGGAAAAACATGGGGTCAACGGTATAGGTATCGGTGCTCATGGCCAGGGGCCCGGAAATGTCCAGGCGGGCCGCGTCATTCATGGCTGCCAGGATGGGATTGTCAAAGGCGGCCATGAAGATGTCCTTGATCAGGCGCAACGAGGCCCGCCCGCCGCTGCCGTGGTCCAGAAGCAAGAAGTCTTTATCAATCATAACAATCTCTATATTATATTTAGACGTAAAGAAAAGTTCAATTTATTCAGACCAGTCCACCCACAATCGGGTCCAGCATCAGGCCGACACGGGTGCAGCGGCGCGCAGCCCTGCCCGGGGGGGCATCCCCACCCAAAAAACTAAAGTCCATAATTATAATAAGCTGCGCAGCTGCCTTCTGTGGAGACCATGCAGGGACCGATGGGCGAGGCCGGGGTGCAAGCCTTGCCGAACAGGGGGCAATCCGGGGGTTGCATTCGCCCGCTAAGCACCGCTCCGCAACGGCAGCCGGGAATGGTTTTGCCTTCGGGCAGGCTCATGCCCAACCGGAGCACAGCGTCAAAGTCTGCGAATTCGGGCCGAATAGCCAATCCGGAATCCGGGATGCTGCCCAGGCCGCGCCAGCGGGCCGAGGTTGGGGCAAAAACCGTGTCCATGATTTCCCGCGCTTTGGGGTTGCCGTCATCGCTGACGCCTCGCGTATATTGATTGAGCACCGCAGGCGTTGGGTTGTCGGCCTGCTCCACCAGGGCAATCAGGGCCTGAAGCAGGTCGGTGGCTTCAAACCCGCCGACCACGGCTGGCCGTTTGAATTCCTCGGCCACAAAGGCGTAAGGGGCCAAACCAAGAATTGTGGACACATGCCCGGGCAGGAGAAAGCCGTCAATGCCGCAGTCGGGCGCGGCAAGAAGCAGACGCAGAGCCGGGGGCACCAGTTTGTGGCAGGACATGACCATGAAATTGCTTAAGCCCTGATCGCGCGCCGCCAGAATGACAGCCGCCACTGTGGGGGCGGTGGTTTCAAACCCCACGCCCATGAAGACCACTTTTTTATCCGGGTGGGCCTTGGCCAGGTCCAGGGCCTCCAGGGGCGAGTAAAGCATGGCGACGTGAGCGCCCTTGGCCTGCGCGGTTTTTAAGGTGCGGCCCTCCGGGTCGGGCACACGCATGAGATCCCCGAAGGTGGCCAGAATGATGCCCGGCTGTTCGGCCAGGCTGACCGCTGCCGCGATTTCCGAATCATGGGTGACGCAGACCGGGCAGCCCGGACCGGAAAGGTGGGTGAGCCCCTCGGGCAAAAGCGAGGCGATTCCGGTGCGAAACAGGGCCACGGTATGGGTGCCGCAGACTTCCATAAAAGTAAACGGGCGGGTCAGGGCATTTTCCAGCCTGCGCAGCAGGCGTCTGGCCAGAGCGGGATCGCTGAAAGGGTGTTTGCTCACAAATAGTCCTTGAAGTTATGGAAGACCGCCCGGACATGCCGGGTGCGCCGCTATAAACAGCGGAGCAAGCCGAAAACCACGTTTTGACGGCAGCTCAGGCGTGACCTGCCACTAGAACAGTTTAACCTTGAAATGTTACAAAACTCAAATACCAAGCACGGTCTTTAAAGCCAAAAGGCAAAAACACATTTCCCTTATAAATGCACAAAATCCAAGGCGATTTTGCGAAAGGCACGCGCGCGGGTGCCGTTTTGCGACACCAGAGCATTTTATCAATCAGATAATTTCAATGTTAAAATGCTCTAGACCCGCTTGTCCGGCTTGTCAAATATGACTGGTGCCAAAGCGGGGTTTGCGCTAAAAATAATCTGTCGCGCGCCTGCAAAAATATCAACGTAAATATATGCCGGTATTTTTGCAATCAGGCACCGGCGGTGCGCCGCGTTTGGCGTTCGAGTTTTGTAACATTTCAAGGTTAAGCTGCTCTAAAGTTGAGAGCATGAGCACCGCAACTGAATTACGGAGACGCATATGTCTGACACCTGTTATGCAGCCACGCGCCCATCCTGGCGCCGACGCCATCCGGTTTTGTTTTGGCTGGGCCTGATATTTCTGATCTGGCTGGTATTTTCCATCATCATGGGCGCTTACGGCGCTACTCAGCCTGGCGGAGCGTTGTCCGGGCCGTATATCGGCGTGGTTAATATCGAAGGGGCCATTGAGGAGCACAAGCCCATTGTAGAGTGGATAGAGCGGTTACGCAAAGATGAAAATGCCGTGGGTATCCTGGTGCGCATTGATTCGCCGGGCGGCGCGGTAACCCCTTCTGAGGAAATTTATACGGCCCTGAAACGGCTGGGCGAGTCCCGGCCCATGGTGGCCAGCCTGGGCGCCACCGCTGCTTCCGGCGGTTATATGGCGGCCTTGCCCGCTGACGTTATTGTGGCCAACCCTACCACCATTACCGGCAGTATTGGCGTGCTCATGGAGTTGGGCAATTATCGTGAACTTATGGATAAGCTCGGCGTTACCTATGAATCGCTGTCCACCGGCGAACTCAAGACTGCCGGGGCTCCTTATCAGCAACTTACCGATAAGGAGCGGGAATATTTCATGGGCATTATTCAGGATATGTTCGGCAGGTTTGCGGAAATGGTGCGCAGCCACCGGGAGATGAGCGACGAGCAGTTTGCGCGGCTCATGGACGGGCGGGTGGTCACCGGGCGTCGGGCCGAGGCGCTTGGCCTGGTGGACCGTTTGGGCGACAGTGTAGACGCCATGGGCATCTTGCAGAAAATGGTCGATGCCGCAGAGGTGCTGCCCGTGCTGGAAGGGCCGGAGGAAGAAGATTATTCCATGCTGCGCGCCCTGCTGTCCAAGGCGGGGCTTGGTGAAACAGCTAAGCTGCTGGAACGTGTCGCCGGACAGGTCAACGCGCCGCGCGGGGTCAGATTTTATTATTTTTAAACTCGGGATTTTTTGAATTATTTTGAGGATGGGCCTGTTTTCCCAAGCCTTTTCCGGCCAATCCCGGCGGGGCAGGCTCGGTGGAAGCAGCAGTGAGTCCGGGCGATAGTAGCCGAGTTAGAGCATTTTGGTTTAATGTATAATTTCAATGTTAAAATGCTTTAAAACTCTCCGGGCAGGAACAAGTGCATAAACAAAAAACAAGGTCCGGGCTGGTTTTGCCCATTATGGCTGCCACAGTGGGTTTTGTGCTTTGGGGCAGCTCTCTGGCTGTGGTCAAAGTCGCCCTGGGCAGCTTTGATCCGTTGTTTTTGGTTTTTGCCCGCTTGGCCCTGACCCTGTGCGTGGTCACGCCCCTGGCGCTTACAAAATATCGGCCAAAACCATTGCCCGACAAAAAAGACCTGCTCCTGCTCGTGTTGCTGGTACTCTGCGAACCTTTGGCCGCGTTTACTTTCGAGGCCCTGGCCATGCAACATACCTCGGCTGCGCAGGCAGGCATGCTCTGGGCGCTCGGCCCCATGGTTTACACCTTTGGCGGCT
>CAZNBK010000219.1:0-4489 GCA_964571105.1 uncultured Desulfovibrionaceae bacterium | reverse complement strand
GAACAGCCCTGGCGGGGTAAAGCGCGTACTGTTTTTGAGGGCCTTGCGCACGTCATTGCGCAACCATTCCACATAGGCGATGGCGGTTTTAGCCATGGCGGCCCGGCTCCAACTGCCGTGCAGCAATTCGCGGTTAACCACGTCGCCGTAGGCGCAATACAGGAAAAAGTCCATAATATCCGTGGGCACCACTTCGCCCCCGAATGATTCAATGAGCTTGGCCACCTGGTTGTTGGCAGCCGGGTGATATTTGAGCAGGATTTCACCGACAATGCCCACCCGGGGCCGGTCCATGCGCCCAAGGGGGATTTCCTCAAAGGCGCGTACGGTTTCATTGATGGCCCGGGTGAAATCTTTACGCTTGGCTGACTTGAGCACATCCATGAATTTGGCCGAGCATTCCGTAACCAATCCGTCCACCAGGCCCGGCGTCAATTCATAGGGTCTGGCCCGGAAAGACAGCCGTTGCAGCAAGTCGCCGTATACACAGCCGTAGGCCATGCGCCGCAGCATGCTCCCGGTGATTTTAAAGCCGGGATTTTCGCCGAAACCTTCCATATTGAAGGACAGGATGGGCACATGGCCGAATCCGGCATCAACAACGGCTTTGCGCAGGCAGCTGATATAGTTGGTTGCCCGGCAAACCCCTCCGGTTTGCGACATGACCAGCGCGGTGCGGCTCGGGTCATACTCGCCGGAAGTGAGCGCCTGCACCAGTTGCCCGATGGTAATGATCGCCGGGTAGCAGAGGTCGTTGTGCACATATTTCAGGCCGATTTCAATGGCTTCCGCATCCACGTCGTGCAGAACGGCCATTTTATAGCCCTCGGCTTCCACAGCCGGGGCAATGAACTGAAAATGGATGGGCGAGAGCTGCGGGGCCAGAATGGTGTGCGTCTCGCGCATGGCAGTGGTAAACACCGGCGCGCTGGCAGCCAGTATTCTGTCTGTATTTTCCAGCTCTTCTTCGCTGAGCAGGCCGTCGCTTGCCGGTTCCCCGGCAGGAATGCGGCTCCTGGCGCTCAACAGTTCATTCAACAGCTCGGCGGCAGGCGTCTGGGCAGAACTGCCTTTATCCTTGCCCTCCTTACGCTTGCGCTCGTCAATAAGCGCCAGCAGGGAAGTAATCCGCAATCTGGCCGCGCCCATGCTGGAGCCTTCGTCCATTTTGATCAGGGTATAGACCCGCTGCTTGGAGTCGAGAACTTCTTCCACCTGCTCAGAGGTAATGGCGTCCAGGCCGCAGCCAAAGGAGGTCAGCTGAATGAGCTCGCAATAGGGGCGTTCCGCCACCACAGCCGCCGCCCGATAAAGCCGGGAATGATAGGTCCACTGGTTGACCACCCGCAGCAAGCCTTTTTGGGCCGGAGCCAGGTGCATGACATCGTCAACGCCGAGCACGGTCACGCCCTTCTGGGCAATATGCTCGGGGATGGAGTGGTGCACAGCCGGATCCAGATGGTAGGGGCGTCCGGCCAGAACAATGGCCGTGCCCCCGGAGGCTTCCACTTCCTTGAGCACTTCCTCGGCTCTGGCCGCCAACTCGTCCTGTAACCGTTTGACTTCGGCAATGCCTTTGTCCACGGCTTTCTTCACCTCGGCCTTGGGCAGGTCAAGCTCCTCGGCCAGGCGCACGGCCAGGCGGCGGGGATTATCCAGAGGCAGGAAGGGATTGATCATCCGGACTTCATAAGCATCCAGCTCATCAACGTTGTAGTCCACGGTCTGCGGATAACCGCAGACCACCGGGCAGTTGTAGTTGTTGTCCGAGTAATCGTCATCCCGGCTTTCATTGGGGATGCAGGGGTAGAAAATACGTTTGACGCCGCGCCTGGCCAGGTCGAGAATATGCCCGTGCACCAATTTGGCCGGGTAACAGACCGTCTGGGAAGGAATGGAGCCAAGGCCGGATTCAAACAACTTGCGCGAAGACCGGCTGGACAGTTGCACGGAAAAACCCAGCTCCGTGAGGATGGTGAACCACAGGGGGTAATTTTCATACATGTTCAGCACCCGGGGGATGCCGATTTCCCCGCGCGGCGCTTTTTCAGGCGGCAGCGGCTGATAAGCGAAAATCTTCTTGTAGCGCTCGGCAAACAGGTTTATCGCCGAAGGCTGGGGTTCGCCGCCCGCGCCTTTGGCGCATTTATTGCCGGAAACAAACTTGCGCCCGCCGGGGAAATTGCTCACGGTCAGCAGGCAACGGTTGCCGCAAAGCATACACCGCTGGGTATGCGTGTCTGAAGTAAACGCCTCCAGGTCTTCCCGGCTGATGAGCGTGCTTTTGTCCGTGCCTTCGCCGCGTTCCATGGCCACCAGGGCCGCGCCCAATGCGCCCATGAGTCCGGGCAGCGGCGGCCTGACCACCTCCCGGCCCAAAATAATCTCAAAGGCGCGCAGCAGGGCGTTATTGATAAAAGAACCGCCCTGGACCACTATTTTGTCGCCCAGGTCTTCGGGCCTGCGGATGCAGATGACCTTGTACAGAGCATTGCGGGCCACGGCGTAAGCAAGACCGGCAGCAATATCCTCAACATCCACGCCCTCTTTCTGAGCGCACCGGACCTTGGAATTCATAAACACCGTGCACCGCGAGCCCAAATCCAGCGGCTGGCGGCTCCACAGGGCCGCCTTGGTAAATTCCTGCACGCTGAAGCCCAGAGATTCGGCAAAGGTTTCAATAAAGGCCCCGCAACCGGCCGAGCAGGCCTCGTTGAGATAAATGCGCTGGATGTTGCCCTTGCGCACCTGCATGCACTTGATATCCTGACCGCCGATGTCCAGAATAAAGCTTACCCCGGGCAGAATATGGTTGGCGGCTTTGAAGTGGGCCATGGTTTCCACTTCTTCGATATCAAAGCCCAAAGCGGCCTTGAGCATGGCCGAGCCATAACCGGTGACCGCGCTATGGCGGATGAAAGCTGTGGGCGGAAGTTGGCGCAGGATGTCCAGGATCACCCGCCGGGCCGTGCCCAGAGCGTCGCCCCGCCCCCACAGGTAACGGTGGGTGAGCACCTTGCCCTGCTCGTCCACAAGCACGGCCTTGACCGTGGTGGACCCCATATCCAGGCCCAAAAATACCGGGCCGCGCACCTGATCGAGGCTCTGCTCTTCAGTGACGGTCTCATGCCGGGCCAGAAAGGCCTCGTAGTCGTCTTCGTTTTCAAACAAGCAGGGCATGGATTCACTATGCTCGGTGAGATCGACCTGATCCAGAGAGGCCAGCCCGGCCACAAGCTGTGAAAACGGCACCGGTTCGCTGCCGTGTGACGAATAGGCCGCACCGAGAGCCACAAACTGCTCTGCCCGCTCCGGAAAGACCACTTTTTCGGGCGCGAGTTGCAGGGTTTCAATGAACCGCTGCCTGAGTTCGGACAAAAAATTGAGCGGGCCGCCCAGGAAGGCCACCTTACCGGCAATAGGCCTGCCGCAGGCCAGGCCGCCGATGGTCTGATCCACCACAGCTTGAAAAATGCTTGCGGCAATATCGTTGCGCGAAGCGCCTTCGTTGAGCAGGGCCACCACGTCGGTTTTGGCAAAAACCCCGCAACGCGAGGCAATGGGGTACAGGGTCTGGTATGTTTTAGCCAGCTCATTGAGCCCCGGCGCATCGGTTTTCAGGAGCACGGCCATCTGATCGATAAAGGCCCCGGTGCCTCCGGCACAGGTTTCATTCATGCGCTGATCAATGCCGCCGGTAAAAAAGGTCAGTTTGGCGTCTTCCCCGCCCAGTTCGATGGCCACATTGGTTTCCGGAATAACCTGGCGCACCGCCGTGCTTCCGGCAATAACTTCCTGCACAAAGGGCAGATCCAGATACTCGGACAGGAGCAATGCGCCGGACCCGGTCAAAGAAACCAGGGCCGCGCCCAGCGGGTATGCCTGATCCAACTCGGTGAGGATTTTGGTCAGGCTGCTTTTAACATGGGAAAGGTGCCGCTCGTAGCGGGAAAACAGAATATTGCCCTGCCCGTCAATGAGCACGGCTTTGATGGTGGTAGAGCCGATGTCCAGACCAAGGCGCAAAAACTGCACCCCATCAGCCTGGGCAAAATCCGAAGCTCTCTCGGCAAGCCTGTCAGTTTTGTCTGCGTGAACCTGCATAACCCATAACCCGGCGCCGCTCGCACACACGCAAAAAAGACATGCGCACCCCCTTGGCAGCCTTTATAATACACTCCCCCAGCCTGGCGGCAATTAAACCCACTCGCGCTCCAGGCAAAAGTGCTTAAGACAGATTTACATATTTTCCCGAACAAGTCCACCCGGGAGCGGCCCGCCTCCGGACCACGGCAGGAGCTGCCTTCTGCATCCCATTGGAACATTATTGGAACATTTTAATATTGAAATTATATATAAGTCAAAATGCGCTGGCGCCGCCAGGAGGGCGGCAGCCCCGCAGGGCGAGCCTCCAGCGGCGGAGCAGCCGTTACCGAGCCTCCAGCGGCGCGAAATGAAATGAAGCGCAGCCGTTAGGCGAACATAAGTG
>CAZNBK010000218.1:0-4505 GCA_964571105.1 uncultured Desulfovibrionaceae bacterium | reverse complement strand
ATCGCGGCCTACCCATTTGGGGTTGGCCGTGCTCTCGTTGCCGGGATAATTTTTCATGACCACTTTGGCAATGGCCTCGGCCTGTTCCAAGTTGATTTCCACTGCGCCCAGGGCGCACATTTCCTTTTTCAGGGCCGTGGCAATGCTGTCCACAGCGATGATGATTTTTTCATCCGCGCAGATGATATTGTTGTCAAAACTGGCCCCGGTGTAAATGCTGCGGGCGGCGCGCGGGATGTCGGCGGTTTCATCGACAACCACGGGCGGGTTGCCTGCTCCGGCGGCAATGAGGCGCATGCCAGCGTGTTTGCGGGCGGTGTGGACCACGGCTTCTCCGCCGGTAACTACCAGCAGGGAGATTTCCGGGTGGGCGAACAGGGCGCGCGCCGCGTCAATGGACGGTTCTTTGAGCGCGGTGAGCAGGTTGGTGATGCCCGTGGCTCCGGCAATGGCCTGGTTTAAGATTTGGATGGCAGCCTGCGAGGTGCGCTTGGCTCCGGGGTGCGGGGAAAAGACAATGGCGTTGCCCGCCGAAACCATGCTGATGGCGTTGTTGATAACCGTGGCCGCCGGGTTGGTGGACGGGGTGACCGAGGCGATTACTCCCCAGGGCGCGTTTTCAATGAGGGTCATGCCTGCGTCGCCCGAGATGGCGGCTGGCTGGAGAATTTCCGGGCCAGGCGTTAAGTTGGCTTGCAGCAGATTTTTGGCGATTTTGTCTTCCACGCGGCCCATGCCGGTTTCGATCACGGCCTGTTCGGCCAAGGCTCTGGCATTTTTGCGGGCCGCTTCCCGCATGGCTTCTACGGCGCGGTGCCGGGTGGCCACGGTGTCCAGTTTTTTCTGAGCAGCCCCGGCTGCGGCAATAGCATCTTCAAGCTGGTCAAAGAGGCCGTGCTCGCCCTGACTTGCCGGGTTTCCCGAACCTGTTGGCGGAGGGCAGTCATTGGACTGGGTTTTCAAGGTTTCCACGACCTTGCGCACAATCAACTCAATATCTTGTTGGGCGAGACTCATTTTGAGCTCCTTTATTCGAGTTCCGGAGCATTTAAACTCGATATTGGCGTAACGGCGGAAATAATACCGCTTCGCTCCGTGCTAGGCTCCATTGCCGCGCCGGGATCGTTGCCTGGGCAAAGTCTGACGCCGCGTATTGGGTCCAGGGCTCAGCCCTGGCGCGTATTGGGTCCAGGCGCAGCCCTGGCGCGTATTGGGTCCAGGCGCGGCCCTGGCGCGTATTGGGTCCGGGGTTCAGCCCTGACCCTGAAGCCTTTAGCTCTTGTTCATTTTCGAATAGAGCACTTTGGCGTTGGCCGTGATTTCATCCACAATGCCCACAATGCACAGGTCCACGGGCACATCGCGGCCAAGACCCTGCCGGGCTGAGCTGCCCCTGGTGAGCAGCACCCATTCGCCGTTGCCTGCCCCGATGGGGTCGGCTGCAACCTGGCAGAAATCTTTGCTCGGGCCATTCGGCCCGTACAGCTCCACCAGGAGCAGCGAACAGTGCGGCAGCTTGGGATCGCGCACCGTGGTCACCAACTGGCCGATTACCTTTCCGACTTCCATATTGTTACCGTCCGATTAAAGTTAATATCCGCAAGCCGATCCCTGCCGGATTTGCGTCCGGTGTATAAAAAACACAAAACCGACGGGCTGTGACGAGACAGCCTTTTTTCCGCGTTGTTCGCGCAGGGCACGGCATTGGTCACCCGTCATAGTCCGGTCCGCGCCGGGGCAGGAAGGCACGGCCTGCCCCGACGCAGGAACGGACGCTTAGGCTTTCTTTTTGCGGGTGGGGAACACGCTTTCCAGATCGCTGTGCGGCCTGGGGATGACGTGGGTGGCAATGAGTTCGCCGCCCAGACGCTGTACTGCCGCAGCACCCGCGTCGGTGGCTGCCTTGCAGGCCGCCACATCGCCCTGGACCAGCGCGGTCACGTAGCCGCTGCCGATTTGTTCGTAGCCGATAAGCTGCACTCTGGCCGCTTTGACCATGGCGTCAGCCGCTTCGATCAAACTAACCAAACCGCGAGTTTCAATCATTCCTAAAGCATCCATATTTATTCTCCTGTGAAGTTATAATGGACTTGGTTTTGTTTTCAGCCGGGCAGTCTCCCGGAAATACCCCGGGAAAGGCCCATGCCCACCACGGTTATTTTGTAAATATCTTCAGTGCTGCAACCGCGCGACAGGTCGTGCCAGCCTCCGGCAAAGCCCAGGAGGAACGGCCCCAGGGCCGTATAGCCGCACAGGCGCTGCGCCACTTTGTAAGAAATATTGCCCGCGTCAATGGACGGGAAAACCAGCACATTGGCCCGGCCCGCAACGGGGCTGCCCGGCGCTTTTTGTTCGCCTATGGCAGGGACCACGGCTGCGTCGAACTGCATTTCGCCGTCCACAATCAGCTTGGAGTCGCGTTGCTTGATCAGGCCGAGGGCTTCCTGCATTTTTACCGCTGCCGGATATGCGGCGCTGCCTTTGGTGGACGAGGACAACAGCGCCACCCGGGGTTCTTCCTGCATGAGCTGTTTAAGCGCAGCGGCTGCGCCCAGGGCGATATCGGCCACCTGTTGCGCCGTGGGGTCGGGAATTACCGCGCAGTCGGCAAAAACCAGCAGGTGTTCGCCGCCCGGCGCGATCATGAAAAACACGCTGAACACGGTTTTGCACTCCGGCGTGGTGCCGATGATCCGCAGCCCAGCCCGGAGCACGTCTGCGGTGGAGCTTAAATTACCGGCCACGCCCAGATCCACCTCGTTGCGGCGGACCAGCATGGCCCCAGCCGCCACTGGAAGCGAAGCAAATTTGACCGCCTCTTCCTCGCTGACCGGCTTGTTCTTTTTGGCGCAGATGTTCTGATATTCTGCGGCATTGCGCAGCAGCACATCTTTATTCAGAGGATCGAGGCAATAGATGTTGCTGTGGCGCAGGCCCGCCCTGGCCGCAGCATCGCGCACGGCCATGGGGTTGCCGATCAGGGCGATTTTGGCCAGCCCGTCCGCCTGAAGCATGGCCGCTGCTTTAAGCGCGCGAGCATCCACGGAGTCCGGCAGGACAACCTTGCCGGGCTTTTGTTTGCAGACTTCCAGGCAGCGTTCAAATACGCACATCTGACAATCCGGTCCTTATTTTTTGGCCCAATCCGCAGGCCAGATCACATAGGCAAATTTCACATAGCCGGGCGAAGCGAATTCCACGTCCGCGCCCTTGGGCAAATACAGGGCATCTCCGGGTTTTCCTTGCAAACAGGCCCCCTGGACAGTGATATTCAGCTGGCCTTCCAGGACAATGCAGACTTCGTGATAATCGAGCTTCCAGGGGAAACCGGAATTGTCCCATTCCATGTAGCCCACGGCAAAGGGCGCGTTGTCGGCCTGGGTGACCGCATCCAGAATATGCACAACCCCGGCGGAAGCCGCTCCGGCGAATTTGGTCAAGGGCAGCTTGCGGCTGTCCACGTGAATGGCGCCTCCGACGGTGTTTTTCCAGCCATCGGAGACCGGGGAAATTGGCGCTGTCGAAGCGGGCTTGCCCGTGGCAACCGGGCGGCAGGCATCACAGCCGCAGCCGGAAGCCGTCAGGTACTTGCGGACCAGTTGTTCGACAACTGGAGAATCCTGCATATCCTTGGGCAACTGCGCCAATACCTTGGCCCGGATTTCGGTCACGGTCTGTTCGTCGAGCTTGGCAGCGGTGCAGGCCGAGCCGGAAGCGGGCAGGCCGCCTTTGTCCGGTACGGTTTCGCGGCTGATGCTGATGCCCAAGGTCAGGGCCAGATCCTGTGCAGCCGGAGTGACCACGGCGTTGCAAGGCACGGTCAGGGCGTTTTTGCCTTCACGGTGCGCCACCTGAATGTTATCGGCGGTTATAATCATTCGTTTCACGTTTTGCTCCTTCCCCGTGTTTATGTCGGAAGCAGATTTTCAGCCAGCAGCCTGGCCCGTAAGTCCTTAAGGCTGTTTACATCCAGGGCGGAAACCGCATAATACGGCTCGGGTATGCCCAGGGACCGCAGGTGCTGCTCACTGCGCGCAAAGTTCGCAGCGGGCAGGTCCCGTTTATTAATCACACCCAGCAGTTCCAGGCCGGGCACCGCCTGGAACAATCCAGCCGGTACATGGGGCGGTTCGGCATCCGCAGCCTGCACATAAAGCAGGGTGTGCACGTCCTGGACCGAAGCCAGAAACCAGCGCCGCATATGCGGATGGGTCAGATACTCGCCCGGCAGGTCAATGACCATGCCTTTATAAAATTCCGGGCCCTGGGTTTTGACAACTGCCTGTTCAAATCCCAGCAGGGCTTTGCACAGCGTGGATTTTCCGGCCCCGGACGCCCCGGCCAGTACCAGCCTCCACCGTTTTTCTATCCTGCTCAATGTTTTGTCACCGTACAGCCGTCATAGCCGAGCACCGTGGTCAGCATGTCGTTAACCGCATGCAGGGCCTGCTCCACATCGCCCACCGAGCCGTGAATGATCAGCGTGCCGGAAAACCTGTCCAAAA
>CAZNBK010000217.1:0-4542 GCA_964571105.1 uncultured Desulfovibrionaceae bacterium | reverse complement strand
AGCTCCATGATAAAATCGATGTGTCCTCCCTCGGGGGTAAACTTGACCGCATTGGACAGCAGATTGGCCACCACCTGGGCCAGCCGCTGGTCGTCGCAAATCACTGAAAGCGGCACATTGGGGTCCAGGTGAACAATCAAATTCTGATTTTTCTCATCAACCCGGAAATTGACCACGTTGATGACCCGCAAGAGCATCTTTTCAAAATTGAACTCGGTGTAGGACAATTCAAACTTTTGCGCCTCAATTTTGGACATATCCAAAATGTCATTGATAACCCCGAGCAAATGCACCGAGGCATCGTCGATCTTGTCCAGGCAGTATTCTTTTTTCTCTATGTCCGGGGCGGATTTGGCAATGCTGGTCATCCCGATTATGGCATTAAGGGGCGTGCGCATTTCATGGCTCATGCGCGATAAAAACTCACTTTTGGCGATGTTGGATTGCTCGGCCTGCTCCTTGGCCACAATGAGTTCGCTTTCCAGGCGCCGTTTTTCCGTAATGTCCATGGCAATGGTGCCGATGCCCACGGAGTCGAAGTCCGTTTTAAACGCGGAAAAAGACATCACCCTGGTCTGACCGTTTTTGCATAACACCGGAAGCTCAAACTCGTGCTTTCCGGTCTCCAGGATCATTGGAATTATCTCCTGTCTGACTTTCTGGATGGTTTCCGGGCCAAACAGAATATCGATGCCGCCCCGGCGGAGATCCTCCGCTGTATAGCCAAGCAGGACCAGGGTGCCGGGATTGAAATATTCAAAGCGCCCTGCAGGGGTGATGTAAGAAATAAACTGCGGCGAGCTCTCCACTATGGAGGACATGCGGATCAGCTCGCCCTCCAGCGCCTGTCTGGTCATGGCCGCAGAAATAACCGTGCTGACCATTTTACACAGCTGGATGTCGCTCTCGCTCCACTGACGGTAGCGGCTGCATTCGTTGAAGCTGAGCATGCCCCAGAACTCATTGTTGACATGAATGGGAATGCCCACCAAAAATTTCACGCCATGGGAATGGGCAATGGCCAACGCTTCCACTTTGCTGATGTCATCATAGGCTGCGTAAGCCTCTTGATTGGTGATAAACGTGTCGTACTCCACCGTGCCGGGGCCGAACGGCAAACTGGTCTCCTCCGGGCGGTAACACTCGCGCTCAGTGGTAAACCACTGATAAAACGCTTCCAGATGGTCGCCGGAGTCAGTGACCCGGGCCGCCAGAATTTTGTCCAGGCCCATAAACCTGCCCACCATGTCCAGGGCGTTATTAATGAGTTTGTCGGTATCCACGGTGGAGATAAAGGTCTGGGACATGGCCGACATCAGCTCCTGCTGGTCCAGACGCTTTTTCAGCGCCTCTTCGGCCACCTTGATATTGGTGATATCCATGGCGTGGTGCAGGTGAACCAGCCGCTTGTCGGTCCATTCAATAAGGCAGTCGGTGTTGCGCAGATATTGCCCGGTAGCGGCATCGTGATCTTCCCAGACAATCACTTCGTTGGGCTTGATGTCCAACTTGTTTTTCGGGCAAAAACCACAGCGTACCGGTGAATTGTGCAAAATTCCGTGACAGGTTTTACCGGCCAGGGTCGAGTCGCACAAACCGTATTGGTCCATGAACTTCTGGTTGGCGAACAATATTGTATCGCCTTCCAGGTCGGTGACATACAGATATACGTCCAGGCCGTTGAGAATACGCTGCAAGACGGAAATGGAAATTCTGGACTGGTCCAGGCGCTCAAGCATGTCATTGATGGCCGACCCCAGGGTGACCAACTCCCGGCTGCGGTCGTATTTACTGATGTCAACGGTTCCTGAAACACCGATCTGCGCAATATCGCGGCTCAGGCGTTCCATGGGGCGGATAAGCAGGCGCACGCCTGTCTGGTAAAGCCCCACCCCGAACAGCAGCATGGCCGCGACAAGTATCAGGGAAGCCTTGTCGATAATATCCCGACCTTCCATGTATATGGGGCGGGTGCCGCTCATGCGCAGCAAAACCGGATTGCCGTCGATATCACGGCGCAAAAGCGTGCTGGAGACGATGTCACTGCTTTCCCGGTTAATGCCCGCTTCGGGCGTAACCGAAGCGTCCGGGGGGAGCAGTTCGAAATCGAGAGACTCATAGTGGGTCAGCGCCCGGAAATACTCATTGCTCAGTGTGCTGCCCAGGATAATGGTACCGGACGGACTGCCCGCACCCCGTGAAAACATGACCGGCATGGCCGCAATGAAATACGGCGTATTGTCATAAAAAATAATTCCGCCCTTGCCCAGGTCGCGCACGTCGCCATCCGGGTCATGGGGCAATTTATACATATCCAGCACCTGGTTGGAGATGGTGTCCAGGTAACGTACAAACCCTTCCGGCTCAGGCAACTCCTCGTTGTTCACGTAATCAAGGAATTCTTTATACAGTACTGTGCCGTCAAGATCACGAATAACCACAAAATTAAAGCTATAAGACCGCAGGAAGGAGACGTCAGGCCAGTTTTTATTGAAGTAACCGGGGTTTTCACCTTGCACATAGTATACAGTTTCATCCCATATGCCTATATCGTCAGCCATTACAAAGGTGTTATACATGGCGGCATCAAACAACCCTTCCACAACTTCCATTTGCTTGACCAGGTACCTGGTCTCCGACTGCAGAAGAATTTTGGGCATGGCAGTATAAAAGACCGCAAACAAAACAATGGTAAACAACGCCAGAGAAGAACCCACCAAGGCGAGCACCAGCAAGCGTAAAGAGTAGTGTTTTTTGTTTGTCATAAGCCAAACTGCATGCAGAATAAAAAAACTTAGCTCTAGGACACTATTTCATACACTTTCTTCAAGCTTCTGTCCATGCCCGACAAAAAAAACCTCCCAAAAACATCATTCTTGTCCGGTTAAATTAGCCGGACAGCAATGCGTGAACCTGAAAAATATGTTAACATTCTTTTACAAAGGTTTGCAGCAGTTTAATTCTTTCATACCCTCACCAAGGTAGAAGGTAGGTGCGAACAGGGCAAAACTTGCAGCCTGCTCGGGAATGTCAGAGCGTCTGTGCATGCCAAGGAGGTCGTTATGAGCAACAATAATCTACCAAAGCTATCAGGTTTAGCTGGAATTATAGCAGTAACAATTGTGGCTGTTCTTTTAAGCGGGTGCTATCTGCATTCCAGCAATTACTATGGCTCGCGCGGCCATTATTATTCAGGATACTATCCAGGATACAGGCACTATTCCCCACCGCGGCACTGGGTGCATAACCGGCACAGCGGACCGCGGCGAGACAGGCACCCGCCCAGGCAATATATCCGCGACCACGGCCCCAGACGCGATCAGCATGTCATTCAAAAGCCCCAGCCGCCCCGGCAGCAGCATGTCGGCAACCAGCGACCCCGGCACGAAGGACCGCGCATCGACAGAGCGCAGCCGCCCCGGCAACGGGAGCAGATGAACCGGGGGCAAAGCCACGGTCGGCGTGACCAGATCCGCCACAATAACCAGCGTGGCCAGGGACGCGGGCACGGCAGGCGCTGAGATAGTCGCTCAACCCTTGTTTGCGAATTGTTATTACTGACTTGATTTTTGATCTGACTGCGTGAGGAAAAAACCAAAGGAGTTATTATGAACAAAGCACCTAAATTCAGCCTGATTGCTCTGGCTCTGGCCATGTTTCTCGGCCTTGGCGGCACAGCCCTGGCCTGGCCTCAGGACCGGCATATGGATATGGAACTCGATTCGGCCCAGCGCAAAGAGCTGCGGCAATTGCACCGGGATATGGAAGACAAGTTCTTTGAAATGGAAGAATTGTTTGCCCAAGACAGCGTGAATTCAGACGCTGCCGGGGCCCTGCACAAAGACATGCAGGAAATTCGCGGCAAAATCAGCGCGTTCTGGCTTGATATTTCTTTGAAATACAAACAGGACCATCCCGAGTGGACGCCTCGTTTCAGCGCCCTAGGCATGCTGGGCGGCGGGCACGGCTTCGGGATGATGCAGCACGGCGGCCATGGCGGCTGGGGGCCGCGCGGCGACAGACACCGCGGCCCGCATGGCCCCAGACACGCGAACTACAGCAATTAACGCCCGGCAGCGGCATGGCACGCGTTGTTTCATGCCCCCGGAGCATCGGCTTTCCAGAGTGCTCGTCTGGTGCTGTGTAATCAGACTGAAAGACCCAAAAGGGCGGAGATTAAATCTCCGCCCTTTTTTGTTAAGAAATTTGCGCCTCAGTTCTGCCCTATAGCGCTGGAAGCATACCCATAATCGCGCCCGGGGCGGCACCTCGCACCCCACCGCCCGGTAGCGGCCAACACAACGCTGCCCGGCGCCCAGTCTGTCTGCGCTCTTTGCCTGCTGGCTTTACGGTTGAAAATCACCGCATCCAGGCTCTCCCTATCCACAGACAGTTGCAAACCATACAGACAGGCATTGGTTTCCAAATAATCTTTATTCTCAAGCAGCAAGTCATCCGCAGCCAGGCGCTGGTTAAAGGCAATCTGCAAATTGCGGCATCCGGCCTTTTGACAATTTCCCAAAAACGCAGCCAACTTCTCAC
>CAZNBK010000216.1:0-4568 GCA_964571105.1 uncultured Desulfovibrionaceae bacterium | reverse complement strand
GGATGATCCCCTGCACCCCCCAGGGCTAAGCCCTGGACCCTCATTAGGGAGTGGTGCGTTTTGCTTCGCTATACGGGGAGCGGCCTACGGAGTACCCCCGGTTGATGGAAGGAGGTACCGCCAGGAAGGCGGTGGCCGCGCAGCGGGAGAGAGCAAAAACCAACGCTCTGCGGACCTCATCCGTAACCCTCGTTTGCTTACGCTGACGCTCTGCGGACCTCGTCCGTAACCTTCGCTCACTTGCGTGCTCAGGTAACGGACGCGCTTCGTTCCACTCCGCGCCGCTGGAGGCTCGGTAACGGCTGCTCCGCCGCTGGAGGCGTTTTTTGCGAACGACCCTCTCGTGTCGCACAGGAAGTGCGACCGAGAGGTATACGATAAGGCCAAAGCCCAAGGATTCGTCTTGCGCCGCTTGTCTTCCGGATTAATTTAGATTATTGGTAGCTCTGCCTGGATTGGCCGGGAGTGAATTCTTGCCCCGCAGGGGTTTATGTTTATAAATATGGAGTAAATATGAAAAAAGTGTTGTTGGGGGTAACCCTGATTCTGGCATTGGCCCTGGCCGGTTGTAAGACCGAGGAACAACCGGTGGAACCCGCTCCCAAGGTTGCAGTATTGAATATCGGCCTGGTGTTTCAGACCAGCAAGGTCAGCACCGCCGCTGCCGAGTATATTGCCGGAGTGGAATCTGAATTGCAGGCTCAGCTGGATGCGGCCACCAAAGAACTGCCCAAGGATGAAAACGGCGGCATGAGCGATGAAGACATGATGAAGCTGCAGCCCCTGCTGGCCGAAGTGCAGAATCGCTACAATGCAGAACAGCAGATGGTGCTTTCCCGCTTGAACGCCCTGGCCATGGAAGTTGTGGATGAATACCGTGAAGCCAACAACTTGGACGTGATTATCCGCCTTGATCAGGTGTTTTCGTTTAATCCCGCCATTGATATTACAGATAAAGTTATTGAAATCATGGACAGCAGGGAAATCAGCTTTGAACCGATGCTGCCCGAAGTGACCCCGGATACGGCCCAGGAAAGCGAAGCCCTTGCTCCTGCTGAAGACGACGCCCCGGCTGCCAACGCGACTGCTCCGGCTGCCAATGCCACGGCTCCGGCGGGCGAATAGTTTAATTATCTTTGACCGATTACGAGGAGAGCTTGTTCGCGGGCTCTCCTTTTTTTGTGGCGGGAAAACGAAGGTTACGGACGAGGTCCGCAGAGCGTCAGGCCTACGGAGTACCCCCGGCTGACGGGGAGGAGTCGCCGCGTTGCTCGGGCTGGCGGTGAAAGGGCCGCACAGGGCGTGCGGCTACCGCGCAGCGACCCTCGAGTGCTCGGCAGGACGCCGAGCCGAGAGGTATACGATAAAGTCCCGAGAGGTATACGATAAAGTCGATGCCCGACCCCCGGCTGACGTCCGAAACGTTCTCTACCCCCTGAGTAGGTGGTTTGATGCCGGATGCTGAAAAATAAACAGACTCCTCCCCCAGCCCCTTACGTCCGAAACGGCACAGGGTATGAGCCAGGCGGCGGCCCCGCAGGGGGAGAGAGCAAAAACCACGTTTTTTGCGAACGACCCTCGAGTGTCCGCCAGGACGGCGGACCGAGAGGTATACGATAAAGTCGGAGTCTGCGGTTAAAATAATACTCCCCCAGTAGCTAAAGTCAACTACCCGCGGGCAGGTAAAAAAGGCAGAGGAGTTAAGCCGGATCCTGAGCGCAGCTCAGGCTGACAAGAAGGCGCGCGCTCAGGCTGGCAAGGAAGGTATCGGGCTGCGCGCGTTATTCGTAAGAGAATAATTTCTTGCCAAGCTTAAGTGTTTTGTGTAAGGGTGGTGACGAGACGCGGCCCGATATGCGGCCAAAGCCGCTGGAATGTGCGCAAAGAAATTTTGTTGCTCCGCGCATTGAGGATGCGGTTCAGCACGGGCTGGCTTACCCCGGTGCGCGCGGCAAAGGCCAGTTCGCTCAGCTTCTGCTCGCGCAAGGTCTCCTCAATGGCCTCGGGAATACGCTGAAAATCTATATTTATAGCGGGTTGAAGTGACATGGCAAATACTTCCTATTCGTTTATGAATTTATTTAATCTAAAATTATTCGCAATAAATTAGATTGTCAAGTAAAAGAAGAGCGAAGAGTGAAGATGGACTTCGCTTCAGGATGACAGGAGAGGGGGCAGGGCTAAGCCCTGCACCCTCATTAGGGAGTGTTACGTTTTGCCTCACTCGACAGGGAGCCTCCAGCGGCGGAGCAGCCGTTAGGCGAACATAAGTGAGCCTTACGGATGAGGTCCGCAGAGCGACAGACCTACGGACTTTGGGCGGAAGATGGAATGGCGGTGAGAGGAGCTGCGCAGCGCGTTGCTTCGGCTGGCGGTGAAAGGGTCGCACATCCTGTGCGACCGAGAGGTATACGATAAGGACGGTGCGCATGGCAGCAGAAAATAAACCCGAGTTGGGCAAAAAGTTTAAAGACTCCTTTTACGAAGGGTTGTACCGCTTGCGCGCGGATTACCGTTCAGACAACGAGCTGGCCGGGTTTGTGGGCATTTCGCAGCCGACCATCAGCAAAATGGCCCTGAAAAATCAGGAGCCGCGCCTGGATGCCGTGGCCAGAATCTTGGACCTGGTGGACGCGGAGGTGGTGTTTCCCTGGAGCAAACGCAATGAAACCCGCCGCCTGGCCATTGACGGGCGGGTTGAGGCCGGGGAGTTCAGGGCTGTGGACCGTTATCTGGTGCGCGGCGACAAGCTGGAGCGCAGCGAAGAAGTGGGCGCGGTACTGGCCGCAGAACTGTTGCAGCGTCTGGCTCCGACCCTTTCCGTGGGCATGGTCAATACCCGGGAATTGCAGGTGTGCACGCCGCTGCTGGACCACGGGGACGACCTGCTGCTCGATTTCACCGCCGAGCCAGAACCGGACGCGTCCGGCATATATCTGTTGCGTGCGGGGGGGGTGCTTGAATGCGCACGGGTGTCCGTGGCCGAACAGGCCGGGGCGCTCTGCCTGGTGGTTGAACAGGGCAACGGCGCGCCGCGCCTGCTCACCCAGGGACAGGATTTTGCCAAGCTCGCGGACGTGATTTTGGGCAAAGCCGTGTATCGCCTGGCTGCGTTGTGTGGCTGAGCTTAATCTTAATCGCATATCTCTCGAGATTTCATCGCATACCTCTCGGTTCGCACGTCCTGTGCGGCCCTTGCCCCGTCATTCGGAGGTACTCCGTAGGCCGCTCCCCGACGGGTAATCACAAATGTGCCACTCCCTAATTGGGGTGCAGGGCTTAGCCCTGCCGCAGCCCTGGCTGCACCTACCCCATTACTCGTATCTTCTGAGCCGTGAAGGGTGTGGCGGGTTGGGTAACGATGAGTGTTTCCCGGCAGCGGGTCATGCCCACATAAAACTGCCGGATAACGCTGTCGCGGGCCGAGGCGTCGCCACGGGCCAGGCCCTGCCCGGCGGCTTTGAACGCTTCTGCGGCAATATCCGGGCAGAGATAGGTGACATCGGCCTGTCCGCCCTTGACCGAATGAATGGTTCCGACAATGATTTGCGGTTGCGCCTTGAGCGCGGCCAAGCCTGCGGCCTCGTAGACCCTGGCCGGAAACTCCAGGCGGCGCCGGTATTCAGCCGTGGCGTTTTCTTTGAGCCAGTCAAGGCTCAGGCTGCTTGCCTGCGCGTATACGCCGGGTTTGAACACCTGGGCGCAGATTTGGGCAAATTCGGCCCAGGCCGCAGGGGACGGGTCTTTTTTCAGATTCGGCCAATCCAGCTCGGCCAGGCGGGCTTTGCCGCCGCGATTGAACACCGTAGCTGCGGAGAGCATTTCTGCCCAGGCCGTGATTTGCTCCGGCAGCCAGTCTGTGGGCCAGAAATACGGCTCGAGATAGGCCAGCAAGCGCTGGGCCGTGGCCAGGCCGTTGCCCGGAGTGAGCGGGTTCCAGTCGCCCCGGCTGCGGCGGAAGGGGTTGTGAAACGCCCGTCCGCGGCGGCGCAGTTCCCGGATAAGCGGCTGCAACTGATAGGAACAGGCGCACAGGAACATGACGGTTTTGCCTTGCTCCAGGTAGCGTTCGGCATGGTTGAGCAGGGCAGCCGGGTGTTTGAACGTGCCGGGAAATTGCAGCAATTCGCCCTCAAAAGCGCGGGCCTGGTAGGTTTTTTCCTTGCGCCGGGTCACGCCGGAAATCCATTTTTGCGCGGCCTCCTGCACCAGGCGGGGCACGCGGTAGGACCGGCTGAGGACGATTTCCTGGTCCGGGGGCAGATCCGGGGACAGGAAGGCCTCGGGGCTGGCTCCGGCAAAGCCGTAAATGGCCTGATCGTCGTCGCCGACCAGAATAAACGTGCGCATGCGCTCGCCCCATTGCCGGGCCAGGGATAATTGCAGTGGGGTGAGGTCTTGGGCCTCGTCAATGAACATGACTTTTTTGCCTTCAAATTCGGGCAGCTCCTGCCCGGCCCGCTCGATGAGGTCGGTAAAATCCGCAAACCCGCAGTCGTTTTTCCAGGCTTCCCAGGTCCGGGCAAAGCTGAGCACCGACTCCGGCCACAGGGCGCGGGGGGGGAGTT
>CAZNBK010000215.1:0-4583 GCA_964571105.1 uncultured Desulfovibrionaceae bacterium | reverse complement strand
GATTATTAAGGCGGGACAATGCGCATCCTTACACTTGCGGCGCTGCCGTTTCTTTTGCTCACAGCCGGGCAGGCCCCGGCCCACAGCGGTCGGACCGATGACATTGCCGGGCACCGCTACCGGGCCCAAGGCACATACCATTTTCACAGCGGCCCTCTGGCCGGGCAAACTTTCAGCGACAAGGCAACCGCGACCGAGGCGCTGCGCCGCTTGCATCAGCTCGAAGCCGATGAAGAGCAACGCCGAACGGACCTGAAAGAAACACAGGAATCCGACTCCGGCCAGACCGAACCCCCTTAAGCTATCCAGGTAAATCCGTGCCGGTACGGGGCGCAGCCGAATGGACAAGTTTTTTCTAAAGAAGGCGTCCCCTTATGCAACAAAGTATGATATGCTTGCGGCAAATGACACTTGCAACGACATTGCCCGTGGCAGGTAGAGCTTTTATTTATGTACAGATACGCTTGCATAACTGAACCCTGCCGGGTTAACATTGCCGAAACCGGAAAAAACTAATCCCGGCTGAAGCCGCATGCAAAGTCAGCCCGGCGACACTATACGGCAAGACTATTGTCCGGATAAAACCGGACAGCAATGATGCGGCAATGAGGTATGATCATGACTGAGGCCAAAGGCGGACAGGCAACAGCCGTCCAGATCAAAAATGCACAATACGAAAACACGGTAATAGATTTTGTTCAGAAGGAAAGCGGCTGCTTTCTGGTGGTCAGCACCGACCAGGCCTTTGTTACGGCCTTTCGCAGCGTGCTCCAGAAGCATCTGGCCATAACCGCGGCCAACACCTTCTCCATTATCAGCGAACCGGGCATGGCCTTAAAGCGCATCAAAGAAACCGATGCCGCCAAGCGTCGCCCCCTGGTATTGCTGGAACGTCGCATTGACGGCCAGGACATGACCTTTATGGTCAAGCAGCTTAAAGAAGCTTATCCGAAGCTGTTGATGATCATCCTCACCGCAGATGTGGAAAAACACCGCATCATGTACCTGCATGAAATGGGCGCGGACAACTTCATTGCCAAGCCCGTGTCCGCCCAGACCATCATCGAAAAACTGGCCTTTACCATCAAGCCGCAAAGCCAGCTCGGCGTTCTCATTGATTCGGCCAAGGAATATCTGGACGAGAACCGACCGGAACGGGCCCGGCTCACCGCGCATCAAATTTTGGAAATAAAGCCGGGCTCAGCAGCCGGGCTGATGGTGCTGGGCGATGCGGAAATGGCCCTGGGCAACATGGATAAGGCCCGCGACGCCTACCTTGAGGCCAGTGAAAACGCATCGCTATATATGGAACCCCTGCGCAAGCTGGCCGTGCTGGCTGAGAAAACCGGCGAATTGGAGGCTTGCCTCGGTTATCTTGAGCAATTGGACAAGCTGTCGCCTTTGAATTCCGAAGGCAAAATCAACATGGGCGAAATCAACCTCAACCTGGGCAACGAAAGCAAGGCAGAAGAGCTTTTTGACGCTGCCCTTACCCAGGCCACCAAAGACGCCATGGATGAAATCGGCTCGCTGGCCGAGCGGGTGGCCGCCATCTACGCCGAGAAAGATCCGGCGCGCTCTGAACAGTTTTTGCGCAAGGCCCTGACCGTAAAACAAAAGTACCTCAGCCGCGAGGATGTGCATATTTTCAACCGCCTCGGCGTTTCCTTGCGCCAGCAAGGAAAGTGGGAAGAGGCCATTACGGAATACAAGCAAGCCCTGAAGCTGTCCCCCAAGGATGAAACGCTCTATTACAACACAGGAATGGCCTATGCCGAAGGCAACAATTACCAGGAAGCCCGACGCCACATGGAGCATGCCCTGAAATTGAATGAGCAGCTTCTTTTCAACTCTCCGGGAGTGGCCTACAATTTCGGTCTGGTCTTTTTCAAGACCGGCGATAAAGACAAGGCCAAGCACTGCCTGAAAACAGCGCTTGAGCTCAAACCCGACATGCAAAGCGCCAAACTGCTTTTAGCCAAGCTTTGAGTAGAAAACGCAGCCGCGCGGCAAAGCCATTTGTCCGGAAGCGTTTAAAATGCCCTTAACAGTGTGAACGCCCCGCCAGCCACGGCGGCTTCAAAACATCCGGTCATAAATAACTTGCGCCGGATTTGCCGTTGCAGTATCTAAAAAAGATGTAATAGCAACCTTGGAGCCCGCATGTCCATTCGCCTCCGCCTGATTCTCTCCTTTTCGCTGTGCATGGCCCTCGCCATAGGGATAATCTGCGGCATTGTCTTTTATTTTGTAGCCAAAAAAGAAGAACAAGTCTTCCATGAAATGGCTTTTTCGCAGCTGACAAGAGTGGAAGAACGGATAAACGCGTACATGGAGCCGGGCATCCACAACCTGCTCTACCTGGCCGGACTGTCGGATGTGCGCGGATCGCGCGGCAAGCTGACCGATTACTCGCAAACCCTTGAGTCCACTCTGCTGCAATATGACCAGTTCAACCTTCAAGAGCGCCGCATTTATGCGGAATTCATCCGGCTGATCAGGTCAAACCCCAACATCGCCCGCGTGTTCATGGGCAACGCCGACAAGCAGTTTATGCAGGCCCCGGACGGCGCAAGCAGGGCTGCCGGCTATGACCCCACTCTGCGCCCCTGGTATCGGACAACGCTCCAGGCGGGCGCCCCCATAGCCTTTACTGCGCCGTATGTGAACTCCGACAATTTCATGGTTTGCAGCATTGTGGTCAAAACCACCGACTCTTCCGGTCGTTTTCTGGGCGTGCTGGGAGTGGATTACCGCCTGAAAACGCTGCTGGCCGACCTGGATGCGCGGACCATTCGCGAAACAGGAAGGCTGGTCATTATCGACCCCACCGGGCGCATTCTCAATGACGGGCGACATCCGGAGCGCACCTTTAAAATGGCCGAGCAGGTCTCCCTGCTGTGGAAAACCGTGGCTGAAAACCCGGATGGCGCTTTCACCGGCGAAGGCACTGACGGGCTTGAAAAATACATTGTCTCGCAGACCATCAAAAACCTTAATTGGAAGGTTGCCGTGGTCTTTGACCGCTGGGAGATGTTGTCCGCATCGTACAGCATTTTACGCATTTTGCTCCTGACCTCGGCCCTGGGCCTGGCCATAGCCTGCCTGGGCGGCGCGTATTTGGCCCGTTCCATTGTCCGCCCCATGGAACAACTGGTGGAAGCCTCCACAATCATTTCCGAGGGCGGGCACGAACACTCGGACGAAACCCTGGAACATCTCCAAGAACTGCTCGACGTTAAAGGCAGCGGGGAAGTGTACAATTTGTCCATGGCGCTCACCTCGCTGATAATCACGCTGGAGCAGCGTGTGGACGAAGCCAGGGCGGCCAGCCGGGCCAAAAGCGCCTTTATGGCCAATATGAGTCATGAAATCCGCACGCCCATGAACGCGGTGATGGGGTTTACCAACCTGCTGCTCAAAAGCCAGTTGACCGACAAACAACGCGGGCACGCGGAAAAGGTCTTCAATGCCGCCAAAACCCTGTTGTCCATCATTGACGATATCCTGGATTTTTCCAAGATAGAAACCAGTTCGCTGGCCATACGCCAAACCCCGTTCAACCTCACCGCGGTGCTCAACAAGGTTAAAAATCTGTTCCATGCGCACAGTTTGACTAAAAATATCCCCCTTATCTTTGAAATTGCGCCGGACGTTCCCCGGCTGCTCATCGGCGATGCCCGCCGCCTGCATCAAATCCTGGTCAATATCGTGGACAACGCCTTTAAATTCACCGAAACCGGCCAGATAGCCATCCAAGTAAGCCTTGCCGAAAATGGAGACCTGAATGGCGAGGTGTTGTTGCGCTTTTGCGTGATTGATACCGGAATCGGCATGAGCCCCGCGCAAGTGAATGACGCCTTTACCGTGTTTTCCCAATTGGACAACTCCAGCACCCGTAAATACGGCGGCATCGGGCTTGGCCTGGCTCTCACCCGCAGTCTGGTGAAGCTGATGGGCGGCTCCATAGAGCTGAGCAGCCGGGAAGGCGAAGGCACCACAGCAACAATTACCTGCCGCTTTGAACGCGACCGGGTGGCCGAACACGCCCTGAGCGAAAGCGATCTTGATGAATCCGTTGATTTTCTAAACGCGGATCATGAATTTTCCGAAGAAGCGCCGCCCGTGCCGCAAGCCCAGCTTGCCACCGGTCCGGCGGAAATCATGGCCTCGCTGGAAGCGGCCAGAGATGCCTCGGCAAAGTCTGCGCTGCCGCCCAAGCCCGACATATCCGGGCTGAGCGGTTTTCGGATTCTGCTGGTGGAAGACAACGAACTCAATATCCTGCTGGCCGAGGAAATTCTGCACAGCGCCGGTATGGTCACGGCCACGGCGGTAAACGGCGAAGAGGCTTTGCGCCTTATCGATGAAGCCGATGCGCACGGCTTCAAACCGGCTTTTGATGCTGTGCTCATGGACCTGCAAATGCCCGTGCTGGACGGTTACGACACCACACGGCGCATCCGCGCCAACCCGGCCCATTCGGACCTGATTATCATCGCCATGACCGCCCATGCCATGGAAGAGGAGCGGCAACGCACCCGAGACTCCGGCATGAACGAGCACCTGACCAAGCCCATTGA
>CAZNBK010000214.1:0-4664 GCA_964571105.1 uncultured Desulfovibrionaceae bacterium | reverse complement strand
TAAACCCACTTTGGCGGCCATTTCGTCCATGTCCCGGCGCACGGGATTGTCCACCTGGCCGAGGAAAGAATCGCCGCCGCCTTCGCAGGAGAGCAGGTGCGTTTCCGCCGTGGTTTCCGGGCCGCACACGCCGGGCTGAATAATTTTGGACCCGCCGGAAAAACCGGGGATATGGTGCGGGACAATGGCGCCCAGGCCGATGACCACGTCACTTTCCACCAGCAGACGGTTGGCCGACAGCGGGGTGCCCTGTGAGGTTTTACCCAGATCAGCCAGGTTGGCCCGGTCTTTCCATAAATGGTTGACGGTTTTGACCCGTGCGTATACGGCGCTGCCGACTTTGGCCTCCAGCTCCGCTTCGGTCATGTAGCGATGCGTGCCCAGGGCCATGAGCACGGTAATGTCTCGGTCGGGCACGCCCAGGGCATTCAGGCGGTCGAGAAACGGCGGTAAAATCAGGTGGGCCGGGGTGAGCCGGGTGTTGTCATCGGAGATGAACAGAATTTTTTGGCCGGGTTTAATCCAATCCGACAGCGGGGCAAGGCCGATGGGGTTATCCAGCGCCCCGGCAATGGCTGCGCCCAGATCGGGCAGGGCGGGAAAAGCGTTGGGGCGGAGCACCTCGCCCAGGTTTTCCGAGCGCATGCGAAAGTTAAGGGTTTCACAACCCCAGGGCAGAGGAATATCGAGATAACTCATGCTTTTCTCCCAACTGATAACCCGGCCTCAGTTTATTTGCGCAACCTTACCTTGCGATAACCGCAGATCTTGCGGGCGTTGCCGTGCTTCGCCGACACTGCCGGAGCATTTTTCAGAAAAAAGATGCTCTGCTTTTTGATGCGGCCCCCTGGTGGGCAGGGGGCCGCGCTGGAAAAGCTTGTTTGCTCTAGTGTCTATTTTGCAAATAAACACTAGAGCTTTTTAACAGCGAATTATGCATCAAGAGAAAATGCTCTAGATGTCATTGGCGAACACAGTGGTGGTAATGGTGGGCAGCACTTCTTCCAGGTTGTCCTTGGTGACCACGATAATGGGCACAACCACTTCCTTGTCCACGCTCTTGCCGTCGAGATGCTCAAGCATCACTTCCAGGGAACGCACGCCCATGAGATAAGGCTGCTGCATGGCGGCGCCGATGAGGCGGTCGTCGCGAATCATGTCCACAAATTCGGGCATGCCGTCAAACGCGGCCACCAGCACTTTGTCGCCCATGCGGGCAGCCTGCACCGCGCGCACCGCGCCAATGGTCGGGCCGTCGGTTTCCACAAAAATGCCGCGCATGTCAGGGTTGGCGGTGAGCATGTCCTGCACGAACTTAAAGGTTTCTTCGGCGGTGTAGGTCTGCATTTCCTTGAGGTCGGCTTCTTTGACGCCGCCTTCGGACATGGCCTGACGCCAGCCTTCGGTGCGCTTCTGGCCGTTAACCCGGGCCAGAGAAATGGTCACCAGACCCACCGGGCCTTCCGGAGCGCCTGCGGCCTGGAGTTTTTCAACCATGACCTTGCCCATCTGGTAGGCGGCGTCCTGGTTATCGGTGATGATGAAGGAAACATAATCGCCCGAGTCGGTGCCGATATCGGAGATGATTACCGGAATACCGGCGTCAGCGGCCAGCTTCAGCACTCTGGGGCAGGTGGAGGTGTCGGTGGGGGAAATAAAAATGCCGTCAACCTTGCGGGCGATGGCGTCCTGAGCGTTGGACAGCTGCTTACCGGCGTCGTTGTTGGAGTCGTAGGTGGTGACCTTGTGACCGGCTTCAGCGGCGGAATCTTCAATGCCCTTGGCCAGGTAGCGCCAGAAGGGCAGGTCCAGGCCGGGGGTCAGGTATGCGAACTCAAGCGCTTTGGCGGAAACCGGAGCCAGCATGGCCGTACCCATGAACACAGCAAGAGCCAACACGAGGAATCTTTTAAACATACTGTTTCTCCCATTTTCGAGAAAGCGTGTGCGGCTTTCCCGGTTTTGCCCCAAAGGGCGGTTGTAAAAATCAAAAAGCTATTTACTGCTTACCCGGCTGGAGAAGCTCTCCAAAATCAGGGCAAGGATAATCACCGAGCCGATGGCCGTGCCCTGCCAGTAAGCGTCTATGCGCAGCAAATTAAGACCGTTGCGGATCAGCACCATGATCAGCACGCCCATGAACGTGCCGATGATGGAGCCGCGCCCGCCGAACAGGCTGGCCCCGCCGATGACCACTGCGGCGATGGATTCAAGCTCTGCGCCGTTTCCGGCCAGGGGGTCGATGGACAAGATGCGCGAAGAGGAAAAAATACTGGCCACAGCGCAAAAGAGACCGGACAGCGCGTAGCACATGGTTTTGATGGGCGCGACCGCCACCCCGGCCAGGCGGGCCGCTTCTTCGTTGGAGCCGATGGCATAAACCGACCGGCCCAGCTTGGTGCGGTTGAGGAAAAACCACATGATCAAATACAAAAGAATCAGGCAGAGGAAGTTTACCGGGAAACCGTAAATAGTGGCATCGCCCAGGGCTTCCAGTTCAGGGGGCAGCAAGTTGATGGATTTGGCCCCGGAAAGCACATAGGCTTGCGAGCGGGCAATGGACATCATCCCGAGAGTGGCTACAAAAGGCGCCAGGCCAACCCTGGTGACCAGCAGGCCGCTTACGGACCCGGCGGCCAGGCCGGTGACCAGGCACAATATAATGGCCGGATAAAAACCGATGTTAGTGGCGGTAAGCCCGAAAACAATGCCGCACATGCCGAGCATGGAACCCACGGACAGGTCGATGCCGCCGGTGAGAATAACCAGGGTAGCGCCAATGGCGATAATGCCGAGGGTCACGGTCTGGTCCATGACGTTGAGGATGTTGTTGATGCTCAGAAAGTGCGGTGCGGCAATGGATAAAACCGTGCACAGAAACAAGACCAGCGCCAGCATCCGCAGTTCCAGGCGGCCTGCATTCCAAATTTTGGTAACGATGCCGACTTGCTTTGTATTTTGCTGCTCAGAACTCATGATAAAAGGCTGCTCCTTACTGCTGCTTCATTAAGCGCCTGATTATACCGCTGACTTCAACGAGATCCGTGCTGCGATATTCCTGCGGCGCAGTCATGCCGATGTGCCCCATACGTTGTCCGCGATGGTTTTCAATGGGAACCAGCAATGAAATAAGCCCGTTACAATCGATTTCCTGGGTTTCACCGCTGATTTCACCGCCGCTCAGGCAGGTTTGGTCCAGGGGTACCACCTGACCGGCTGCGAACCCCATGCCGGGAACCGGTTTTTCTTCCTGTAGGTTAAAGCAATAGACTGAACCGTGGTCGATGTATATCCAGTAGGCTGCGGCCTCGGGAAAGCGCGTCTTCAATTCCGTGAGCAGGAGGTGGGTGCTTTCCGCCGAGGTTCGGGGCGCGGCAAACATGGTCAACTTTTCCTCATCGAGAAGCTGGGCGGGCACATCCGCAGCCACCCGGCCTTCGGTGAGTACGATAATCCGGTCGCAAACGCCGAGAATTTCTTCAAAATCAGAAGAGATGAACAGAATGGAGTAGCCGTCGTCGGCAAGGTTTTTGAGAATTTCGTAAATATCGGAACGGGTGCCGATGTCCACGCCCTGGGTGGGCTCGTCCACGATCAGTATTTTCGGGTCCATGAGCAGCACCCGGCTGATCATGGCTTTCTGCTGCTGCCCGCCGGAAAGCTGCAAAATGCCCTTGTTCAAATGCGTCCGGGGCAGCTTTAAAAGGTCGGTGATGCCGAGCACCCGCTCAAACAGGGAATGATACCCGGTAAGAATGTGCGATTTGATGGACATGTGCGAGAGTTTGATATTTTCGCGGACCAGAAAATCCGGAATAATCCCCTGGATTTTGCGGTCTTCGGGGATCATGGCCAGGCTGGCGCTGTAGGCATCGGCCGGGCGCTTGGGGGTGTAAGGTTTGCCCATGACCGAGACGCTGCCGCCGGAGGCCCGGGCCAAGCCGAACAAGACCCTGGCGGTTTGCGTGCGCCCCGCGCCGACCAGACCGGCCAGGCCAAGAATCTCGCCCTTGTGCAAATCAAAGGAAACATCCTTAACCAGCGGCGGCGAGCTCAAGTGTTCGACCTTGAGCACAACTTCGGCGCTCTGCTGCCCGTTTGCACCGGTATGGGCATGCTGCGGGCGATGTTGGCGGCGGTGGAAAACATCGCCCAGCTCGCGACCGATCATCAGGCGGATGAGCTCGGCCTGGTCCAAATCTGTGGTCGGCACAGACTCGCAAACGTTCACTCCGTCGCGAAGCACCGTAACCCGGTCGGTGATGCTGAATATTTCTTCCAGCCGGTGTGAGACAAAGGCCAGCCCTTTGCCTTCCTTGGCCAGGCTGCGCATAATCTCAAACAGCCGTTCCACTTCTGTGGGGGTAAGTGCGGAAGTGGGCTCGTCAAAAATAATGATTTGCGAATTTTGAGCCATGGCTTTGGCGATTTCCACCATCTGCCGGTGGGCGGTGTTCAGCGTGCCCGCCTGGGCATGCAAGTCCACCGTGCCTTGCGGGATGAGGCGGCTGAGCAGCGCCTCGGCTTGCTCGTATATCTGCTTGGCCCGCCAGGGGCCGGGACGGCAAAGTTCCGTGAGCATGATGTTTTCAGCCACGGTCAGGTGCGGAGCCAGGCTGAGCTGCTGGGTGACCATGGTCACGCCCAGGTTGATGGCCTCGCGG
>CAZNBK010000213.1:1069-4674 GCA_964571105.1 uncultured Desulfovibrionaceae bacterium | reverse complement strand
CAAAAACAATTCGGGTTCAGGAAGGAGGGGGCTCGGGGGAGGAAAACTCAAGGGGCGCGCCCCTTGGGGTTTCCTCCCCCGGTCAGTCACATATTCATAACCAGTTCATGCCAGCCTTCGGCCAGGGTGGGGTGGGCGTGGATGGTGCGTTGGATGTCGGCCACGGTGGCGCCCATGGTCAGGGCCAGGCTCATCTCGGCAATTAGCTCGGTGGCGTGCGGTCCGATGATGTGCGCGCCCAGAAGCTTGCCCGTGGCGGCATCGGCCACCAGTTTGAATTCACCGGCGATTTCAGCGCCTGCCTGGGCTTTGCCCAGCTCGCGGACCAGCAGGGAGCCGGTGCGCACCGCAAAGCCTTTTTGTACAGCTTCGGCTTCGGACAGGCCGACGCTGCCCACTTCGGGCATGGTGAAAATGGCCGAGGGGACAATGGTGTAGTCCATGCTCCGGTCTTCGCCCAGGATATTGTGCACGGCGCATTCGCCTTCAAAGGAGGCCACATGGGCGAGCATAACATGTTTGGGTCCGAGCACGTCGCCAATGGCGTAGACTTTGGGGTTGGAGGTCTGCAAACGCTCGTTCACGGTAATCCAGCCCCGGTTGTCCAGGTTCACGCCTGCGGCCTCCAGGCCGAGGTCGTCGGTATTGGGGGAGCGGCCCACGGTGAGCAGCAGAAAGTCGCCGTCGAGGCTTTCCGGCAGGGGTGCGGGCGGTTCGCCTTCAATAAAGGGCGAGGGTCCGAGCTTGGCGATAATGCCGCCGCCGGCTTGCGGCACCACTTCACTGACCGTGGCGCCCAGGTGCATGGCAATTTTCATTTTTTTCATTTCCCGGAACAGCAGGCGGGACATGCCCACATCCACGCCGGGCAGGGGCAGCACGCGGTCCATGCCTTCCACCAGTTGCACGTCAACGCCGAAGGTCTTTAAAATGCAGGCAAATTCGCAGCCGATAACCCCGCCCACGATGATGAGTTTTTTAGGCAGTTTTTCCAGGCGCAGCGCATGATCGGAGGAGAGGATATTGCTGCCGTCAACGGGCAGGCCGGGCAGTCCGGCCGGGCGGGAGCCGGTGGCAATGAGGATTGTGTCGGCGGAAATCTGTTGGGTTGAGCCATCGGCCAAGGTGACTTCCACCAGGGAATCGGACAGGAGCTTGCCCCGACCGTTAAGCAGGGTCACGCCGAGCGTGCCGCAGGTTTTGGTCAGGCCGTTGCGCAGGGTTTCTTTGACCTTGCCGAGCCGACCGGCAACCACGGGCCAGTCAAGGCTGAAGCTGCCGTCCAGGTTTACGCCGAACTGGGCTGCCTGGTGAAGAAATTCAATTTTTTCAGCCGAGGCTTTTAACGTTTTGGTGGGAATACAGCCCCAGTTAAGGCAGGTGCCGCCAATGCCTTCCTGTTCAATGAGGGTAACTTGCAGGCCTTTTTTGGCTGCCGCAAAGGCTGCTGCGTAGCCGCCGGGACCGCCGCCGATGATAACCAGACTTTTCATGCGTGAGCTCCTTGGTGGGGAAGTAAAGGCCCGCCTGACGGGCCGCGTGAATTGTGAATTTTATAGCAAAGACAAGCTGTTGGGGCAAACAGAACCAGTCGGTTTGAGGGTGAAAAAATTGCCAGGTGTTTGCCGGTTTCAACCAGGTAGTGGCGCGGTTTGCAGGACGCGGAAAAGCCGTTTTAAGGGCATACCAGGCGCGCCGGGTGCGGATTGGCTTGCCAAAAGAAGGCGTGTTCTTTATCTTCGGAGCCGGGAAAATTTCCCGGTATCTCCAATTTTTGCGAGGTTATATACCTACATTATCTATTGTCATCCCCACATACAATATGAGCGAATGGCTGGCTCCGGCTTTGGAATCATGCCTGTGGCAGAGCCACAAGGATATTGAAGTGCTGGTCGTGGATGACGGATCGGCTGATAACAGCGCGGAAATCGCGACCGCGTATGCGGCTTTGGATCCACGCATACGCGTCATTTCCCAGGCTAATTCCGGCTTGGGGGCAACTCGCCAGCGTGGGCAGGATGAAGCTTCCGGCGACTTTATAACCTGGCTTGACGCCGATGATTTTCTCGACCGGCATGGCGCGGCCAACTGGCTGGGAGCTGCTTCAGACGGAAAAGTCGATCTGGTTTGCGGCAATGCCGTGGTCTTTTCAAACCGCAACTTCAACGCCAGACGTTATTTTTACCACCCGCCGGCAACGAATCTGCACTTTGATGCCGCCCCGCGTTATTGGAAAAGCAAAGTGGTTTGGCGCTGGGTATTTTCATTGCCCATGATCCGGTCTGCCGGAATCAAACACGTCAATTATAAACTAGGCCAGGATGTCTGCTTCATGTTTGAAGTTTTCCTGCGGGCGCGGCGGTTCACGCAGGTGGCCCCATATGTCTATTATTTCCGGCAGGGCCACAAAAGTTCCCATGTTTCCCTTGAGGTACAGCTTGAACATGCTTTTGCCCATTTTATCGATGTTAAGCAGACTTTGCTCTCGCCGCCCGATGGCAGGCCGCGTATCAAGCCTCTGGTAAAATACCTGAATGAAAATTACTGGCGGGATGTGAAAAAGACCGCGCCGCGTCTGGCCACGGTCGACCCGGCCTATACGGACCGCATGCTGGCCCTTGGTCTGGAGCTGTTTTCCGGCCTTGATCCGGAGTGGTTCAGGGCCAGGGCGCTGGCCCCGGAAGTCAAGGAAGAACGGGATTTTCTGCCCTGGGTGGACGCCCTGACCGGGGGCGATGTCGCGGCTGCGAAAAACATCATTGCCTCACTACAGGAACAAAGCTCGCCCACACCGGATAAACGCGGCTTCCTTTATGACTTGCGCTACACGCTCAAGTCAGCCTTCAACCCACTCTCCCACACCGCCCGGACGCGCCTCCGGCAACTGGAAGCCCGGGTGGCGGAGCGCAAAAGTGTGCCCAAACCGGAACCCGTGCAGCGCGTGTCCAGATAGACAGCCCCAAACGCCATGGAACACGAAAAAGGGTTACACTCTCGTGTAACCCTTGAAATTGCTGGTGGGCAGTACTGGACTCGAACCAGTGACCCCCGCCGTGTGAAGGCGGTGCTCTACCAACTGAGCCAACTGCCCGGAAGCAACTTTTTAAGTGATGAGGTCGGGGTTGTCAATAAGAGAATGGCAAAAACAATTTCCATGCGGTTCCAGTTTCTCCGGGGTCTTGCTTGCCATCTCGACTTTGACTTGGGATCTGGCGACCTGCGCATTTAGCATTTGAAAAAGTCTAATCGGCAAGTGGAAACAGCGGCAGATAGCGGTAGGCCAGGCTGATGACAATAACGCCGTAGGCCACAGCCGCAATACAGGGGGCCAGTTCCACCCAATTGGGCAAATAGGCCAGCCAGGCGTCAAAGGTCAGGCTGGGCACGGCCAGGTTTTGCACGGTCTGGACATAGCGGTTGATGAGCAGCCCGAGGCAGGCCAGGACCGCCGCAAAGTATAGCCATGTTGTGCACCGGCGCAGGCGCGGCAGCAGCAGAATAAGACAGGGCAGCGCGCCGCAGAGGATGATTTCCATGCCCAGCAGCCATTGTCCGTAAAGGATGCCGTTGAACATCTCGCTGAAAGCAAACCCGTAAGCAGGCAG
>CAZNBK010000213.1:0-1059 GCA_964571105.1 uncultured Desulfovibrionaceae bacterium | reverse complement strand
TGCTGGCCCAGACCCAGGTGTCCAGAGTTTTGCAGACAACATAGACGGCCAGGACCAGCCCGCCGGTTTTGCCCAGGAGCTGTTTCAGGTTGTTTGAAACCAGGCGTTGCCCGGTTATTTTTTCCATAAGCGCGGTAACCAGCAGGGTAAACAGCAGTCCGGCCCCGGCTGCGGAAAGGACAAACAGGAAAAAGGTCCAGGGCCAGATGAGCAGGCCCTCCCGGAAGGCAAAGGCGCGCCCGGCCAACACCCCATACATGCCGCCCAAAGAGCCTTGATGAAAGACTGACAAAAACACGCCAATGCAGGCAAACAAGGGCATGACCCATTGAAAATTGCGGCCCAGTGCGCGCAGAAAGTATTGTTGCCCGAGTTGCCGCTGCTGAAGCAGGTGCGGCAGAAATTCAAAGCCCAGCACAACACAGTACAGGGTTACACAAAAAATTACTTCCGTGAGCATGGAGCGGGGATTGGCATGCCAGAACCCGAACCAGGCCCGCAACGGCTGCCCGATTTCCAGAAACAGCACCGCTACTGCGCCAGTATAGCAGACAAAGCCCAAAAGCACAGCCAGGCCGGAAACCTGGCGGAGGTCATGTTTGCGGCAAATATAGAGCAGCAGCCCGCTCATGAACGCCCCCCCCGCCAGAGCCATTACGGCCAGATCAAAGGTAATCCACACCCCGTAGCAGATGCGGTCGTCCAGCCGGGTAACCTGAAGACCCTGCCCAAGAACCAGGACAGAGGCATACAGCCCCCAGCCCAGGCAGATGAGCCAGGGGGAAAGCCAGAGCAAAAATTTGCCCAAAGTGCAGTGGCGGCGACCGGGCGGGAGAAAGCCCTGGTCAATGGGCAGTGAAGGGCAATGATTGGTTGTCATTTTTTCCTATCATTCCGGTCCAGGGCCCGGTCCCGCAAGTTACGCAACCATTTGCGGCTGCTCAGGTAATAGACCTGAGGTTTGGCGCCCACACTGTCCAGCAGACAAAAGGCCTCGGGCAGGCGGCTCAGCTGATAAACTCGGTGGCTGGGGTTGTTCAGGTCTCCGAAGTGGATCAC
>CAZNBK010000212.1:1364-4695 GCA_964571105.1 uncultured Desulfovibrionaceae bacterium | reverse complement strand
AGAAGATGTCCTGCCCAGCGACCAGTGCCTGGACCCCGGTCAATCGGTGCGCATCAACTTTAATAATTCCGGCAACACCGCCATCTGGGATCTGCGCGTGGAAGACGCCGACGGCAATTATGAAGAATATTTCGGCTTTGATTTGAGCAGGGTCTCCCACATTATCATTCACGGTGGGGGCAACTCCAGCTATCGCTAGTCATTACTAGTATTGACCAAAAACCTTCCCCAACGGCTATTGCAAAAAAGGGCTGACTTGGGAAATAAAGCATTTTGTTGCAAATATCCACCGGCACGCTTACGTGCGTCAAAGGGCAACCGCCTTATGCGGTTGCCCTTTTTGATCTACGCGGCAGTAGGCATTGAAATGGAATTGAGGTTATAAGAAGTTTTCCGCCCAATACGCCAGCCCGGCCCAAAAAGCGCCCCGGCAGGCTGGCTGTTTTTTTTGCGCGACGGGCTACCCCCGGCCTGCGTTTTTGGGGGTAAACACAAAAATCACGGCAGCCGCCAGAGCTGTGATGCCCACAACCACATAGGCGAAATGAAAAGCATCCAGCACCGAAACTTTTTGCTCCGGGTGCAAAGGCACATACAAACGCAGCAACATGGCCGAAAAAGCCACCCCCAACGAGGTCGCCAGCTGCATGACCACAGACAGCAAGCTGTTGCCGTCGCTTTCATGCTCCCTGGGCAGATCTATGAGTGTAAGCGTATTCATGGCTGTGAATTGCAGGGAGTTGATGGTGCCGAACACGGTGAACAAGGCGATGATGGCCCATACTGGCGTGCTTTTATCAATAAATGCATAGCTCATGGCCAGCAGCCCCACCAGTGCGGTGTTTAATACCAAAAAATTGCGGTACCCGAATATCTCCAGGCAGCGGTTGATGGCCATTTTACCCAAAATGGCCGCTGCGGCCAGGGGCAGCATGAGCACGCCGGTGGCAAACGGCGAATAACCCAGGCCCACCTGGAGCAGCAGGGGCGTTAAAAAGGGCACGGCCCCATTGCACAGCCGGGAGCAGATATTACCCAGTATGCCCACAGTGAAACTGCGGTCGCGGAATATGGCCGGAGCAAACAACGGCTCGCGCACCCGCCCGGCCCGCAGCCAGTAAATCGCCATAATCACCAGACCGGCCAAGCCAAGCATTCCAGCCGCCAGATTGGTCATGTCCAAATCCCCCGGCCCTTCCATGGCCAGGGAAATGCAAATCATGGCCCCGCCAAAGAGCAGAAAGCCCAGCCAGTCAAAGCCCAGCTCGCGGCGGTAGCGCAAATCCGGGAAGTAACGCAATGCCAGCAGACCGCCCAGCAGGCCCAGCGGCAAGTTAATCAGAAATATCCACTGCCAGTCGGCATATTCCACCAGAAAACCGCCCAATACCGGCCCGGCCAACGGCCCGATCAAAGCTGGAATGGTGATGAAACTGAGTACCTTGACAAAATCATGCCGGGGATAGGTTTTGAGAATGGTCAGCCGCCCCACGGGCACCAGCAGCGCGCCTCCGGCACCCTGGATCACCCGCGCCGCGATCAGTAAATCCAGGTTGGGCGACAGGGCGCAAAACAGCGAGCCCAGCACAAACAAAATCACTGCGACAATGAACATTCGCCGGGTGCCGAAGCGATCGGCCAGCCAGCCCGAAGTCGGAATAAGCACCGCCGTGGTTAGCATGTAGGCAATGACTACCGCTTGCAAATGCAGCGGGCTTTCGCCCAGGTCACGCGCGATCATGGGTATGGCCGTGTTCACTATGGTGCCGTCCAGCATCTGCATGAGGAAGGCAATGGACACTAGCCATGGCAGTACCTTCAACGTGCCCGCGTCCAGGGCTGTTTCCGGCTGTTTGGGATCTGCCGCGCTTGTTTGCAGCGGCAGGGGCGGCTCAAGCATGGCTGTTCAACTCTCCATAAAACGAAAAATCACTGGGCAGGGCGCGTTCCTCGGCTTTCAACCGGGCCACGCCCGCTGTCTCCAGCTCCCGACCCAAAGCAGAAGTAAGCACGGCCCGCCAAGACTCAAGGAGCATTTCCCAAAACTCCGGCCAGTCCACGGTTTCCGAAAACGGCACGCTTCTGTCCGCCGCAGCGGACAAATCCAGCCCCAGGTCCTGTTCCAGCAGGCCGCGTGTGCGCGGCAAGCCTTGCAAGGCATCGGCCAGAGCGCCCAACAACCCGACCCTGGCGGCTGCCGCGTCGCCGGGCTTGAAAGCGCACAGATAATCCCAGACGCCCACGGTCAAAGCCAGTTCCAGGTAAACATACACCGCAGCCAGCGCCGTGTCGCCCAACAGATAATCCAGACGTTGCAGGCTTTCCATATTCACGTGCGCGGCCAACGCCCGGATATCAGCCAAACCGGCGGCTTGACTGCGCAGCGAGCCTTCCCGCCAAGCCCGGAACCGCCGCAGCATGTCCGCCCGGCTCAAGCGCCGCACCTGGCGCAACGGGGCCGCCCCGCAAGCCATGATTTTATATCCGGCCCGGCGCAGCCTGCCGCAAAAATAATGATCCTCGTGTGTGCGCCCGGTGTATCCGCCAAAGCCGCCCACGGCCTCCCAAACCGCGCGGGGCATGAGCCAGGCCGCGCCAGTCACGAAATCAGCCGCCCCGGCCTTTTGCATATGATGATCTGCCTGGCGCAGATAGCACGACACCGCGTCAGCTCCGGCGTCGCTCGCCACCGAGCCGCCCACCAGGCCCACACCGTTTTCGTCGAGCAACTCAAAAGCTGCCGTAAGCCAGCCGTCCGGCAGCCGGATATCGCAGTCCAGCGATAAGATATACTCGCCGTTGGCCGCGCCCAGGCCAGCGGCCTTGCTCCTGCCCGGTCCCTGGTTCGTATCCAGGCGCAACACCCTCCCCTGCTCCAGCATGCCCCGCAGCTCAGCTGGCGGCTGATACGCCGGTTGTGAACCGTCATCCACAACAATGATTTCCAAAGGCCGCCAAGCCCATTCCTGCACGTGGCGCAGCAGGCCGTCCGCCAGCCGGGCATCGTTGTAGGTGTAAGTACACAGGCTGAATTCCGGGATAGTGTCCATCTTCATAACATACGCCCTGGAATTGGAAACCACAAGAAAGGGATTGCAGGGAAAACTCCGAATAAGAGTACAGGGGGGCGGCGCCTGCCGGAATCCAGAGGCGCGCCCCTGGCGCAGGATGAGAGTTTTTTACCAATGCACGGGGACGGCTTGACCTGGCCGTGCGAAATAAAGCATAGCTGATAAAAATGGCAGATATTCCGGCGGGTTGTTTGCTTCTCGGACATGGGCTATCATTGCCAGCAGGATAAGCCGGTAATAAAGAATTTCGGGGGTAGCGC
>CAZNBK010000212.1:0-1354 GCA_964571105.1 uncultured Desulfovibrionaceae bacterium | reverse complement strand
GGCCAGGCTCGTGAGTATTAATGACGAAAAAGGCGCGGTGTTGGACGAACCGCAGCGGGAAGACGGCCCGGCACAAGCGGCAAACGCAGAACAACAGCAAAATGGTGAGGTCGGCTCCGTTGCAGCGGACAGCGAGGCCTTGCAGCCGTCAGCCATACCCGGGAAAAACCGACGGAGCGGCCTGACGCTTACCGGGCGCATTAAAGCGGGCATGGCAAGCATGCTGGCAATTATCGCGCTTTTGGTCTTTTTCGGCTATCAGGAGCTGGAAAATTCCTCACAAAGCATGATCCGCTATAACCGGCTGGCCTTTCTCAACGTGGGCCTGAGCGACTTGCGCTCGGACTTGTTCACTGCGGCCTATCATGCATATATTTATGCCCATCGGCATACGGAAGGTGATTTGCAAAAAGCTCGCGACGCCGGGATCCGGGCGTCCAACCGCATAGACGTAATTCAGAGCTATGTGGACAATGAAGTCGAGCAGGCCATGCTGGAGCAACTGGAAAAAAACCTGGACGGCTTGCGCGGTTATTTGAACCAGATGGAAAAATCCGTGTCCAGTTCCTGGACACTATTCACCAACTTAAAACGTGAAGGCGCGGTTTTGGCCGAAGCTTTGCACAACCTGCTCCAGATCGCCCGGGCCGAGAGCAATCACGATCTGGTATTTGCCGTGGCCGAGATTCGATACCATTTTTACACCACGCATATCGATATCCTGGAATACATGGACTACCCTTCCAAAGAGGTGCGGGGGCGGATTCTGGCCGGTCTGGAAACCAGCCGGGAACTGGCCGCAGCACTTCCCGCGCTCTTGAATTCGCCGGAAGTGCAAAGTCATTATGAGCGCATGTCCACGGCTTTGCAGATATACGCGCAGGATGCCGGTATTTTGCAAACAGACAGCGCAGGCGCTTCCCTATCGCTGACCTCGGCCAACAACCTCCTGACGCAGCTCGTGCAGGCCAATACCATTCTGAACGATCAAGTTGACGCCCGCATGTTTGAATTTGCGCACGCCCTGCACCGCAACAATAATGCCATGCAGATGCATATCCTGGCCATCGGGGCTGTAAGCCTGCTTTTGGGCATTTTCATGACCGTGTTCACCACTACCGGGGTTAAACGGATACTTACCGAAGTATCCCGCTTTGCTGCAGAACTTTCCAACGGTAACTTTGATGTGGTCATTAATGTACCGGGTCGCGGAAAAATCGGCGAACTGGTCGGTTACCTGCAATGCATTCCCGAAGTGCTGCGCGATATGGAGCAGCGTTCAAACCGCCTAGCCCGGGAAATCCGTGGCGGTTCATTCCGCAACCGCCTGGAAGAGTCTTCTGTACCGGGTTCA
>CAZNBK010000211.1:0-4789 GCA_964571105.1 uncultured Desulfovibrionaceae bacterium | reverse complement strand
CAATGCCAGCATTTGGTATTTGAGTTTTGCAACATTTCAAAGTTGAACTGCTCTAAAGGCTTCAGTTTGAAATAATAAACGAGCCCGCTGCGTGTTATCCGCAGCGGGCTCGTTTTTGCTTAAAAATATTGTCCGGCTAAATTATCCGAACGTACCGGCCTAAAAAAGTTTAAACCACCTCGTCAATGAGGTAGCCGAGCATGTCGTCGGCGGTGCGGATGACCGTGGTATTGGCCCCCCAGGCATGCGACATATTGATCATGTCCACAAATTCCCTGGCGTAATCTGTGTTGCTGGATTCAACCCAGCCCATATGCTGCTCCTGCTCACGACCAACCACCGGATAGATCGGGGCTTCCACCGGAGAACCGGGCGAAGTGTCTTTACGGATTTCAGAAATCCGCACGCCCATATCGCCGGGGCCGGTTTCATAGCGCACATCCGAAGCTTTGAAACCATTGGTGTTGGCATTGGCCAGGTTGTTGGCCGAAACCTGAAGGCTCACGGACAAAGCGCCCAGAGCCGACGTGGCAATATCCATTACCCGCATATGTTTTCTCCCCCGGTTCCCATAAAACCGAACCGGTCCTGCTGATTATATAACTCTTTTTTATCTCTTTGTCAGCACCCGGGGTGCGGCCTGCGGATAAACACGCCCACTATTGGGGTTCAGGAGGGGGAGAGCTTGAGAGGGGGGAACTGCCCTTGTCGTATACCTCTCACCGGCACGTCCTGTGCCGGATTCGAGGGGCGCTACGCGAAAAGCGTGGTTTTCACGCAGCTTCCCCTGCGGGGCCATCTGCGTCCTGCGGATAAACACGCCCACTATTGGGGTTCAGGAGGGGGAGAGTTTGAGAGGGGGAACTGCCCTTATCGTATACCTCTCACCGGCACGTCCTGTGCCGGATTCGAGGGGCGCTACGCGAAAAGCGTGGTTTTCACGCAGCTTCCCCTGCGGGGCCATCCGCGTCCTGCGGATAGCCTTGGGGTTCCCCCTCTCAAGCAACTAACTGACCGCCAGACCGGCGTAGCCGACCACGCGGGAGTTGTCTTTACTGACCGCGCCGGAGGTGGAGTAACCGAGGAGGTCGCACTTGGTCGCGCCCAGTTCCTTGGCCGCGCACAGGGCCAGGGTCATGGGCAGCACGCCGCACATGGAAATATTGTTGTCGGCCACGGTTTTATACAGGGCCAGCGGTTCAGCCGGGTTGACGGCTTCCAGAGCCATGGAGTCGCGTTTGATGGTTTCATCCTGGGAGAGATAATGGTTCATGTCTGAGCTGACGATGATGAGCGGTCGCTCGTTGTCTTCAGTTTCGCAGGCGCGGATAACGGAGGCCAGAGCGGCTCCGGCCTTGGCCAGGCGCTCGGGGTCGGAGGCGGACACGGCTATGGGGCTGATGCGCAGATCGTCGCGCCGGAATTGCAGAAAGGGCAGGACGACTTCCAGGGAGTGTTCCTGTGCATGGGCTGCGGCGTCAAACTTAAACCCCGCATCCTGCTCGAGCAGGCGGGAGTAGAAATCCTGGTCAACAGCCACGCCCCCTAAGGGGGTAAGCCAGGCATCGCCGGGCCAGAGGCTTAAGCCCGGTCCTCGGTGCTGGTGGCAGGGGCCGAGCAGGATAACCCTGGAGGGCAGGGCAACCTGGCGCAAGGACACGGCGCAGACGCCTCCGGAATAAAGGTAACCGGCATGCGGCACCATGATGATACCGGCTGGACGGTTTTTTTCTTCACCGGGCTGACCGGGCATACTGTAGAAGTGGTCCACGGCGTTGTGCAGCTCCATGGGCGAGCCGGGATAGAAGGAACCGGCCACCACGGGCTGACGAGGCGCTTCTTTAATTTCGGGGGGATAGGCGGGCATATGAATACTCCTTTATCGTATACCTCAAGGTTAAAATGCTCTAACGGCAACGGGTGAATTTCAGATACCCAGTTTAGCAGCATCCCGGATTATTGTAAAAAGGCTGTAATTCCCTGAACAGGGCGATGGATTATTGGAAAGGCATAAAGATAGATGCTTCGCGTTGCTCGATTATGCGGTCAAAGTCCGTAGGCCGCCCTTTTTTGATCAAACCAAAGCGTACCACTCCCTAACCAGGGCCCAGGGGCTTAGCCCCTGGCTATTGGCCGGTGGGGGGCAGGAAATCGGAAACGCTTTGGCGCAGGCGGTAGGTTTCCATCTCGGAAGCGGCCATGCGTCCATAGAGCGTATCCGGGAACTGTGTCTTCAGCTCGTTGAGGATGGACTCCCAACGGGAGGTATCGCCGCTGGCCCGGTAGAGCTGGGCCAGGCGGAAGCGCAGGGAAGGCCATTCATCGTCGGTTTCGCGCACATACTGGGCATATTGCTGGTACCAGTCCAAAGCTTCGCTGACACGACCGGAGCTTTCGGTGATGTCGAGCAGGGAACCGAGCAGGGATTTTATTTTAGCCATATCAGCCTGGGTGGGGTCGATGTTGGCCAGCTCAGTAAGCGCGGCCAACGCCTGCCTGGACAGATAATAGGCATTTTCCATTTCTTTATTGCGCACAGCGGCTCTGGACAGGAAATACATGGTGTAGGCCTGGAGCTGGCGGGGCAGATCGGCCTGGTCTTTGAGCTCTTCCCAGAGCGGCAGGGCGCGCTCGGGTTGGTTGAGATTTTCAAAGGCCAGGGCCCGGGCGTAATTTAACTGGTTTCTGGTTTCGGGTTTCAGTTCCCATAGCTCCACGCGCAAGGCCAAAGGCTCCACCTGATCCCAGGCGGCATTGTCGAGCATGGTGGACAGGGCCAGGGCCAGGGCGGCATCGCCATATTCAGGGTCTTTGGCGCCCTGGAAGAAAGGATCGAGCGCGGCCAGGGCATCGGAAGACTGGTTAAGCCGGGTCTGGCTGAGGGACAGGGCCAGACGCACTTCCGGGGCCAGGGCTTCTTCCTGCGAACGCAGCAGGGCCGAACCGTTCCAGGCCCGGAGGATGCGGTCGTAGTTGTCTTCCTGCAAGGCATCGGCGGTGAGGCGGTTAAAGGTGGTCACGGCCACGTCTCTGGCGTTGTTGAGCAGTTCATGGCTAGGGTATTTGGCGGCGAACTGGTCAGTGGCGCGCAAGGCGTCTTCGTAGCGCTTGTTCCACAATTCCCACATGGCCAGCTTGATGGTGGCCAGGGGGGCCAGGCTGCTGCCCGGAAAATCGTTGATAATATGATTGTATGTTTCCAGGGGCCGCAAGGAGTAGCCTTTGTCAAAGATGGCGTCCATTTCGGCCAGGCCGGGCTCGTCGTGAATGCCTTCTTCGGCCAGGCGCATCTTAGCAATGAGGCCGCCGTCGCGGTCCGGGAAGGTGTCGGCTGCTTTTTGGTAAACTTCGAGTGCGGCCTGGGTTTTGCCTTCATTGAGGTAAATGTCGCCCAGATGGACCAGAGTGGTGTCCGCATCCGGCCCCATGGGGGCGATGTTGTAGTAGGTCCAGAAGAAGCGGCGGGCGTCATCCTGTTTGTCCAGTTTCATGGCCATATCCGCGAACATGATCAGCACCGGCGGAAATTCCACATAAAAACGCGGCCAGCGGCGGTCGATATACTCGCCCACCTGGTAGGACTGGTCGTAATAGCCGAGGTTGTACAGAGAGCGGGCCAGGCCGAGTGCCGCCTCGCGCACGTAGCGGGAGTCGGGATAATTTTGAACAATGTATTGGAACTGGTCGGCTGCCCGGCGGTAGTCCTTGTTGGTAAAGAAGTAATCGCCCCAATAATAGTAGGTCAGGGGGATATTGGGATCCATGGGGTATTGGCGCTTGAGCAGGTTGAAGTAGGCTTCGGCTTCCTGCACATTGTTGATCTTCATGTTCACAAACCCCAGGCGCAACAGCAGAGACGGCACGCGCGGCGACTGGAGGTTGAAATTCATGGCCCGCTCGGTGGCGTCGATGATCTCGGCGTAGCTTTCGGCCAGATTGTCCTGGCCCACGCCGTAGGTGGCATCGGAGATGCCGTAGAGGGCGTCTTCGCGTTGCTCTACGGTAACGCCGGGCAGGTGCAGGGCCTCCTGGTATAAAGCCAGAGCGCCTGCCCAGTTGCGGGCCATCAGCTGGTTGTTGGCATCGGCCAGCACCGTGGCCGGGTCCGGCGGCGGTTCAATGGGGTTGCCTTCTTCATCAAATTCCTGCGGCTTGTCCAAGGCCGGGTCAAAGATTTCTTCTTCCGGTTCGGGCTGCTGCGGCGGCACGCTTACATCGCCAAAGACCTGTCCCCCGGCTGTGGCGCCTTGCGTCGGCACGTCAGCCGCGCCCCTGGCCTGGGCTTCAGCCAGTTGGGCGGTGGTGGACAGGGGCGGGGTGCGGACTTCTTCCACTTCTTCTGCGGGGGCATCCTGTTCAGCTTCGCCTGGCTCACCAATAGTAAATTCGTCAGTAAATTCGTCAGTAAATTCATTGGCCGCAGCGTTGACGTCGGATTCCGGCGGCGGTTGAATTCGGGTAACATGCCCGTCGTCAGCCGGGGTTTCATTGTCGGACAGCACCGGCTCATCAGGTATATTGATGGGGTCGTCTGCCGTGGTTTCGGCAGTTTGCGCGACTGTCTGCCCGGCAGGGGCAGATTGGCCTGGGGTGGCGGTTTCGTCCGGCCAATTTTCAGGTCCGCCAGGGTTTATCTCGCCCACAAAGCCGAAATCTGCGGTTGAGGGCGGTGTGCCCGAGGGGTTGAGCGCAGCCGAGGTGCCGCCAAGGGCGGAAGCCGCCAAGGGCACTTCCGGCGCGGGTGGCTCCTGGGAAAGCACCGGCGGCGGTTCGGGTTGCGCCTGGACCG
>CAZNBK010000210.1:4217-4792 GCA_964571105.1 uncultured Desulfovibrionaceae bacterium | reverse complement strand
TTATGGAGCCAGCACCCCGGTGGCCAGCCTGGAAAAAGCCGCTTTGCTTCTGGGCCTGCGCGAACTGCTCAAGCTGGCCTTGAATATTTCCTTTAAAAACGGCCTGAGCAGCCAGGCTAAAATTCCTCAGGAAAACCTCTACCAGGCCTGGCGCACCATTGTCTGGGCGGCCCTGATCGGCGAAAAACTCAATGCCGTCTGCCGGGTGGCGCCCAAGGAAACCGCCTATCTGGCTTTGCTGCTAAAAGACGTCTCCCTGTTTCTGCTTTACGACGGCGACCAGGCCGGTCCCTGGATCTGCCCTTCGGAATACGGACCTTCGGATGAAACCAGAGAACAGGAGCTGTGGGGGTCTTCGCACGCTGAAATAAGCCGTGAACTGGCCCTGGCCTGGAAGTTGCCCGAGGATATTGCCGCAGCAATCGCCGGGCACCATAAAGACCCGGCCCTGCTCAAACCCGAGCCGTCCCTTGCCCTCATTGTTTCTCTGGCCACCCGCTGGTCTGAGCTTATGCATTGCGCCACACCGGATGTGGAAAAACTCATCCAGCTGGAAATGCTGGTGGCTTCCATAT
>CAZNBK010000210.1:3211-4207 GCA_964571105.1 uncultured Desulfovibrionaceae bacterium | reverse complement strand
GAAGAATTCCGCTCCATTCTGCAAGGGCTGGATGTTCCGGAAGCGCCCAAGGAAGACCGTCTTTACGAGATCCCGGTGGAGACCATCAAATCCCTTTATTTCCTGGCCCAGGAACTGGCGGTTTCCTCCGGCAACGAACTCGCCGACATGGCTGCGATCATCGGCAAGCACCTCGATTTATACTGGCAAGTGCAAGATTGGCGGTTGTTTTTGCAAATCCCCAAACGCAACCGCTACATGCTCTTTTACCGTGATCCGAACGGGCTCGGCTTAAGCCAGGAAGGCCCCATGCCGGAAATAGACGAGGCCGCCGTCAAAGGTTTGCGTCCCTACCCGCTACAGGGAGACAGCGCTGTTTTCGGAGTTGCCTACCTGCCCGAAGGCGCTGTGCCCGAGGACATGGAAACCAACTTCCGCAGTTATCTGCGCCTGGCCGGGCAATCTCTGACCACATATTACAAGCATCAGGCCGCGCTCCAGTCGCAGGCCAGCCTGCTGCAAGACCTGCCCGTGGGCGTGGCCCGCCTCGACAATACAGGGCTGCTGCTTGAAGCCAACAAAACCCTGGGCCGGATTCTTGGCCTTGCGGAAAGCACCGACGAACTAAATCTGCTGGAACTGCTGGTTGAACGCACCGGCAGCAGCTTGCAGGAAAGCTGGCAAAAAATGATCGCCCCCGATGGCCCCAAGCACGCCAGCACCATCATTAATCTTCGGAAAGCAACAAAGGGCGCTTTAGAAACTTCCGGCAGCGGCGAAGAAGAGCAGGTCTGGGTGCTTTCCCTGCATCGCTGGGTTGAAATGGGTGAAAACGAGGTGCTTTTGCTCCTGGAAGACCTCACCGAACTTTCGGAGCTGGAAACCCAAGCCTTGCAACAGCGTGATTTTCTGGAAAACCTGTTCGGGGTCATGCAGGAACTGGTGCTGACCATCGACGGCACAGGCCGGATTACCTGGGCCGGACCGCATAACCAACAGCTGCGCGGCAAAAATTTC
>CAZNBK010000210.1:284-3201 GCA_964571105.1 uncultured Desulfovibrionaceae bacterium | reverse complement strand
AAGATCTGCCGCCCCTCCCCGGTCAGCCATATCTGGGGGCCGGACCTCTTGGCCGACAAAGCGGCCCTGGCCCAGCCCATTGAAGTGGGCATCAAAATTTCCGAGCAACGCCTGGGCTTGTTTGAGTTCGCCTTTGCCCCCCTGCGCGGCGACAATTCCTATCTGCTGGTTGGCCGCGACCTGACCAACATCCGCCGCCTGGCAGCGCAAATCAAGCGCCAGGCCTTTAACGACGGGCTCACCGGCTTGTTCAACCACGGGCACTTCCAGACCCTGCTCTCGGCCCAGGTCGACTTGCAGCGCCAAAAAGAACAGCCCCTCGGGCTGCTGTTCATGGACCTGGACAAATTCAAAAACGTCAACGATCTGGAAGGCCACTCCGCCGGGGATAATGTGCTGAAAACCGTGGCCCAGGTGCTGCTTTCCCAGATACGCCAGGGCAACGACTTTGCCTGCCGCTACGGCGGCGACGAGTTTGCGATTATCGTGCCCGGCGCGTCCCCGGAAGGCCTGGAATCCATGTCTCGCCGCATTGTGGCGGCTGTGCCCAAAGCCTGCGACGATAAAGTTTCGGTCAGCATGGGCATGGCCCTCATGGCCCCGGGGGAAACTGCGGCTGACTTTCTTGACCGGGCCGACCGCGCCGTTTATGAAGTAAAACGCAAAAACGGCAATGGCTTTGCCTGGGGGTAAAGCTTGAGAGATGGCCCCAAAGCCTCACCCCCTTTTACCGCAATTGTTGTTCGCTCTTTTTTTTACTGTTGAATTGCCCAGCTTACCTGCGCCGGAGTTTGACATTTAAGCTGCGCCGCCAAACAAGCCCACAAACAGGCCCAGGGTTACGCCGGCGCGGGCTCAAAGGCGCATAGCCCCTGGGACAAAAAAGCCTTGACAAGATTTTCCGGGGGGCTTAATAATCGTCCTCTTTCATGCGGCCTGTAAGTAGGGCCGTTACAGTGTAAGGAGTTTTTTATAATGAAGACATTTACCCCCACCCCGGCCGACATCAATCGTGAATGGTTCATTGTCGATGCCGAGGACAAGGTTCTCGGTCGCCTGGCGGCCCAAATCGCCCACCGCCTGCGCGGCAAGCACAAGCCTGAATTTGCCCCGCACATGGATAACGGCGATTTTATCGTTGTGGTCAACTGCGAAAAAATCCGGGTTACCGGCAACAAGATGGAAGCCAAGCAATACTACCATCACACCGGCTATCCCGGCGGCATCAGGGGCGTTAACTTGCAGACCATGCTGGCTACCAAGCCCGATGAAGTCCTGCGCAAGGCCGTTCGCGGCATGCTGCCCAGAAACCGCCTTGGCCGCGCCATGCTCAAGAAGCTGAAAATTTACCCGGGCACTGCCCATCCCCATGCGGCTCAGTTGCCCAAAACCCTGGAACTCCAATACTAAAACGAGTCTTCGGAGAAATACATGTCCACTGATTTTAATTACGGCACCGGCAGAAGAAAGACCGCCACCGCGCGCACCCGTCTGTACCCCGGCAGCGGCCAGATTCTTGTCAACGACCGCCCTGTGGAAGAATACTTCCCCCGCCAGTCCCTGCAAATGATCATCCGTCAGCCCCTGGTCATCACCAAAAACCAGGACCGCTTCGACATCAAGGTCAATGTTGACGGCGGCGGCGTTTCCGGTCAGGCCGAAGCTGTGCGCCACGGCATTTCCCGCGCTCTGCTGGAAGTTGACGAATCCTTGCGCGGCGTTTTAAAGCGCGCCGGGTTCCTCACCCGCGACTCCCGCGCCAAGGAACGTAAAAAGTACGGCCTGCGCTCTGCTCGCGCCCGCTTCCAGTACTCCAAGCGTTAAACCGCTTCCTTACACTGTTGCATTGTCCAGGCAGGCTTGCGGTATCCGCGGGCCTGCCTGTTTCCATGTTTTTTTGTTTATTCAATTTTAACCAGACTGGTGAATCTTATGGCTGAAAAGCACGAACTAAAAAAACTCTCCCCGCAAGGTTGCGTCACGCTTATCGGCATGGCCGGTTGCGGAAAAACCACGGTGGGCCGCGCCCTGGCCGCCGAACTCGGCTGGGAGCAGGTCGACGTTGACCATGTGATTGAGGCCGCCTACGGCTGCCGCTTGCAGGATGTAACCGACAGCATGAGCAAGGAAGAATACCTGGATGTGGAAGCCGACGCGGTCTGCTCCATCAGCCTGCAACGCACCGTGCTCTCCCCGGGCGGCAGCGCCGTATACCGCCAGCGCGCCGTGGACCACCTGCGCAAGCTCGGCCCGGTGATTTTCCTGGATGTGCCCACCCCGGTGATTCTCGAGCGCATCAGCCGCAACCCCGAACGCGGCCTGGCCATTGCCCCGGGGCAGACCATCGAAGACCTCATTGCCGAGCGCGCGCTCATGTATGACCAAGCCGCCGATTTCCACCTCAAGGCTGACGGCCTTAACCCGGAGCAGTGCGCCAAGGCCATTGTGGAGTGGTTGAAGAGCGACTCGTAGAATCTTTTGGTTTTGCGATTGCCGCTACGCCGGGAGTCCCGCCGCACGGTTGCGGAGCAGCCGTCGTTGCACAACTATGTTCCGCACCGCTATAATTTCAAGGTTAAACTGCGCTAAGAACTCTTTTCAAAACAGCAAAAAGCCGGGCCTCTTGCGAGACCCGGCTTTTCTTTGATTATTTACAACCGGCTGCTTAAGCCTGCTGCTCGGCTTCTGCGGCCTCGGCAGCTTCTGCAGCGGCGTCTTCTTCCATTTTCTGCTTGAAGATGTCGCCCAGGGTCTGGCCGGCGTCACTGGAAGAGGAGCGGAATTCCTTGGGCTTGCGGGATTCCTCTTCTTCCTTGAGCTGCTTGATGGACAGGCCCAAGCGGCGTTCTTCTGCGGACACGTGGATAACCCTGGCCTGGATCTTGGCGCCTTCCACAAACAGTTCGGAAGGAGACTT
>CAZNBK010000210.1:0-274 GCA_964571105.1 uncultured Desulfovibrionaceae bacterium | reverse complement strand
TGGAGCTGATTTCCGAAACGTGGACCAGGCCTTCAATGCCCTCTTCCACTTCCACAAACAGGCCGAAGTCGGTGATATTGGTCACAGTACCTTCCACGGTGCTGCCGGTGGGGTACATGGCCGGAACCTTGCCCCAGGGATCTTCGGCCAGCTGCTTAACGCCCAGGGTGAACTTTTCGTTTTCCTGGTCAACGGTAAGCACCACGGCCTGCACGGTGTCGCCGACATTGTAGATTTCGTTGGGATAGCGGATTTTCTTGGTCCAGGAAATGTC
>CAZNBK010000209.1:0-4853 GCA_964571105.1 uncultured Desulfovibrionaceae bacterium | reverse complement strand
GGACATTATAAACTCCTTAAGGACAAGCTTTCTTTGCACTTGGAATCGTTTCTGGCTTGCGGGCCGGAAGGGAAAACCGGAATGCCGGTCTTGTGAAAAATGGCACGACCAACCTGCCCAGCCTCATACACAAGATATCTTAAAAGGACAACCCCCGGACATTGCCAGGTTATACCGAGCAAAACGCCGTAAAAAAGGCCTGTTGCCAAAGGCAACAGACCTTGCAAAATCCCTGGAAATAAAACCTTTTTTGGGGTAATTAGCCCTATTTCCAAAAATTACAGTTTTCGCAACCGACGCACTTCAATTGCCGTTTCGACACTGCTTTTATTGATTTCTCCGTTGATTTCCAGCAGCTCGCCCGGGCCGGCAATCTGGCCATTCCAGGTTGCGTTGCTGATTTCCACGTTTACTGTGCCGCTTCTATCTTCAAACAAGTAGGTTTCACCATCCAGACGCTGGACCACGTAACCGCGCAGCCTGACCCGGTCGTCAGCCCGTCTGGACTTGGCCTGCTCCACAGTGCTCAAGGCAGGGTTAAGCCCGATAAACCCACCATCGCGGTTGGGATTGAAGCTGCCGCCGTCATTGATTTTGGCAAAGGCAATGTCGGAGCCAAGAATAACCACCGCGGCCATAAGCACCCCGGCCGCTGCCTTGACAAGGTGACCCTTACTCAGGGCTTTCTTTGCCGTCATCGTTATATTTTTTGTATTCATATTTTTTCCTTGTTGATGCCCACTTTAATTATATTACGACGAACGACTTGTGCCAGTAGGGCTTCTTGGTGTTGACACGGCCCAGCGCATTTACGCTTGAGTTCTCGCTTAACGGTGGATAAAGCCACCTGGATAAATCCTGCGGAAGCAGGCGTGGTTGATTACAGCTTGGTCAGCCGTTTTACCTCGATTTCAAACTCGGTCCAGTCCTTGTCGATTTCACCCTGTATTTCCACCAGCTCATCCGGACCGACCTGCTGGCCGCCCCATCTCTTTTCACTGATTTCCACATTTACGGTGCCGGTGTCATCTTTAAACACATAGTCTTTGCCGCCCTTGCTCTGGATAATGTAACCACGCAGGGTTACGTGATCGTTATCACTCATGGCTTTGGCCTGCTCCACGGTTACCAGAGCGGGGCCGGGGCCGTTGAACCCGGCCTGGCTGCCGGTGTAGCCGCCGTCTTGCGCAAAGGCCGGACCGGAGCCCAGCAGCAAAACGCCCGCAAGCGCAAGACCGGCTGCGGTTTTGTACAAAATGCCTTTACACAGGGAATTGATTTTAATCCTCTTGGATATTTTATTCATAATCTTTCTCTCTCTTGTGCAGGCCGGATTTGCTTAGAACGCCTGCGGTTGGAGTGTATAAATCAAAAAATGCTTAATGCTGCTGCGCTAGTTTAACTTTTTCCCACGGTCGCCTGCAACCTTATTATTCACCAGGCATTACGTAAGAAGCGCACGCAGCAATGCTTAAGGCCGATCTTGTCTGGTTAGAATAGTTTATTGAAACGTTTGCTTGCAGCAGGAGTGCCCCGTCCAGCGGACCGCACCGGTTTTTATGCAAAAAAACCGTTCCAATACGGCCTGGTCAATATAGACGAGCGCTAGTCTTAATATATATCTCTTAAACCCCATAGCAAGGGTAAACTTCTTCCGGCTTGAGGCTCATTCCGGTTTTGGTTAATATTCCCCGCGCGGATTTTATAACTTTCCCGGCTTGAGGTTAGGGCAATTGCGGGCGCGCGAACGCCGTTTTGCGGCACCAGAACATTTTGCCTTAATATATAGTTTCAATGTTAAAATGCTCTAAGGCTGAAAATATTCATTTTTATCAATCTCAGAGGGGTTTATATCATGGATAAACACGGTTCCGGCGGCAGCCAGCCCGCTTTGCTCAGGTTTTGTTCTCTGATTTTCCTGCCCAAGGTGCAAAATTTCATTTTAGCGGTGATTGTCTTTAACGCGATTATTTTGGGCCTGCAAACCTCCGGCACGCTCAACTCAAAAATCGGATCCATTCTCCATGGCCTGGACCTTCTTTGCCTGGGCATTTTCATTGTGGAGCTGAGTATGAAGATTGTGGTTCTGCATGTCCGCTTCTTCACCTCGGGCTGGAATATCTTCGACTTCCTGGTGGTGGGCATTTCTCTATTCCCCAGTACCGGCTCGCTATCCATCCTGCGGGCCCTGCGCATCCTGCGGGTGCTGCGCCTGGTCACCAACCTGCCGCGCCTGCGCATCATTGTGGAGTCGATTCTGCATTCTCTGCCCAGCATCGGCTGGATTTCCCTCTTGCTGCTCCTTGTCTTCTATGTTTTCGCCGTGCTCACCACCACGCTGTTCGGCGCGGCTTTCCCGGAATGGTTCGGGTCCATGGGCGCTTCCTTCTACACCCTGTTCCAGGTGCTCACTCTGGAAAGCTGGTCCATGGGCATCTCCAGGCCGGTTATGGAGCTGTTCCCTTATGCCTGGCTGATTTTTATCCCTTTCATCCTGCTCACCGCCTTTATCGTGCTCAATGTTTTCATCGGCATTATCGTCAATGCCATGGGCGAAGTGGCCACCTGCGGCAAAATTTCGGAAAAAGAAGATGCGAAAACTGCTGCGGATAATCTGGCCGCCGAACTGGCCGCCCTCAAGGCACAGCTCGGCAAGGTGGAATCCCTGGTCGCGGAATATGAGCAGGGGATAACCTCCTGCCCCACAACTAGGGAATAATACACTTTGACTCTTTTATAGGGGGCGGCCTCCGGACTTTGTGCGAAAGGCACGCGCTGCTTGACCTTATCGCATGCTTCTCACCCGCGCAGAACGCGCGGGTGAGAAGGTCGCTCACAAAAAACGTCGCGGCAGCCTAAAAAAACAATTGGGGTTTCCCCTCGCAATTATCACTTAGCGCTACGGACTTTTTCCAGGGCCTTGGCTTCCATGGCTTCCAGTTCGGCGGGCAGGGGCGGGTACCACTTGATATTATCGAGCACATCCGGCGGCAGACAGCGGTCGAAGTCGGCCTTGATACGCGGCTCCACCAGGGTCATGGCGCCCTGCGAGGCCGTGGCCATGTGCATGGAATTGGTGATTACTGCCGCATTTTCGGGGCGGAGCATAAAATTGATCCAATCATAGGCGGCTTGCAAATTTTTGGCCTTGGCCGGGATGGCGAAGGTATCTATCCAGCCCAAAGCGCCGCTGTCCGGGGCAATGAAATCAATGTCCGGGTTGTCGGCATGCAGGCGGAACCCGGTATTGTCCCAGCCTTCAGCCACGTAGACCTCGTTATCGCGCATGGCCGCCAAAAGGGCCGTGCTGTTGGACCAGTAATTATTGACCAGCTCTTTTCCGGCAATGAGCTTGTCGGTGACCACGGCCAGCATTTCAGCATAGGCTTGCGGATCGTCGTAGAGCGCAAAGGGGTCGGAGCCGACCACAAAAGCCGCAGCAATCAGGGCCGGGCGTTTCAACCGGTAAGAGATGCGGCCTTTGTACAGGGGGTCGAACAGGGCTGCGAAACTGGTGGCTTTGGGGGCCTGTTTGGTATTGACCACCAGACCGCTGACGCCCCAGCAAAACGGCACGCCATAAACTTCGCCGTCCAGAGCGGCATTGACTTGTACGCTTTCCAGCAGGGCCGGAATAATCTGCTTTTCAATGATACGCCCGTAATCCAGGGGCTGATAGATACCTCCGGCCTGCAAACCGCCGATTATACGGTCCTGGCTGGGCTGGGCCAGGTCAAAGCCGCCGCCCTGCGAGGCGGTCAGCCTGACGATCATATCCTCATTGTTGGAATAGGTGACCACCACCCGGTGCCCGGTTTCCTGCTCAAACTTGGCCACCAGCTCTTGCGGCGCGTAGCCGTTCCAGGTCAACAACCGCAGCTCTTCGGCCCAGGCGGGCAGCGCTGCGGCACTTAAACAGACCGCTAGTATAATAATGGATGTCAAACGATTCATGGGTCATCTCCAGGAAGCGCGCCGGGGGTTCACCGCGGCGTTTCACTAAATTAATTTCAGCTTCAGCATAGCGTGGGGGTTCTTTTTTGTCAGTATGTACATAATATCTATTATACATATCCGTACTTGCCTGGTCAGGGCAAAAAAGATAAAAGTTGGGTTTGTGAACAATTGCACATGCGCGACAATCTTTTATTTTCGCGTTACAGTAATGCTTTAGTATCTGCCGGGCATTCACCGGCATTGCGGGATTTTCTTTTACCAGCAGGCCGCTGCCGCAGTGCTCCCCGGGCCATCTTTAATAAGGAGAAATCTCATGGCTTCCAACCCCAAAATGAAAACCATGGACGGCAACACCGCCACCGCGCACATTTCCTACGCCTTAAGCGACACCGCCGCAATCTACCCCATTACGCCATCCTCGGTTATGGGCGAAGTTGTGGATGAATGGGCCGCACAAGGCAAAAAAAACCTCTTCGGGCAAGTTATGTCCGTAAAACAGTTGCAGTCCGAAGCCGGAGCTGCGGGCGCCGTGCACGGCTCCCTGGCCGGGGGGGCGCTTACGTCCACCTATACCGCCTCGCAGGGCCTGCTTCTGATGATCCCCAACATGTACAAAATCGCCGGTGAATTGTTGCCCGGCGTGTTCCACGTTTCGGCCCGGGCCGTAGCTACCCACGCCCTGTCCATTTTCGGCGACCACCAGGACGTCATGGCCGTGCGCCAAACCGGCTTTGCCCTGCTCTGCTCATGCTCGGTGCAGGAAGCCATGGACCTGGCCCTGGTCTCCCACCTGGCCGCCATCGAATCCGATGTGCCTTTCTGCCACTTCTTCGACGGCTTCCGCACCTCCCACGAAGTGCAGAAAATCAACGTCATCGACTATGACGACATTGCCA
>CAZNBK010000208.1:0-4911 GCA_964571105.1 uncultured Desulfovibrionaceae bacterium | reverse complement strand
CTGCCGAACCCTGCGGCGACTATTTCGCCGGGCCCAACCACGTGCTGCCGACCATGCGCACGGCCCGCTTTTCCTCGGCCCTGTCGGTACAGACCTTCTGCCGCCGCATCAGTCTTATTGCCACCTCGCCCGCCTATGCGCAGGCCCATGCGCACAAAATCGCGCAAATGGCCCGCCTGGAAGGATTGGAAGCCCATGCCCGCTCCATGGAAAGCCGCATTAAATAAGGATAATGCATGCAAGTAGTCACTGAAAGCAATATTTCCGCCCTCAACCTGTTGAGCCGGGGCAAGGTCCGCGATATTTACGAGCTGGACAAGGACACCCTGCTCATGGTCACCACCGACCGCATGAGCGCCTTTGACGTAATCATGGCCGAGCCAGTGCCTTACAAGGGCGTGGTGCTCAACCAGCTCACCGTGTTCTGGATGAAACTGCTCGAGGGCACTATCGCCAACCACCTGCTCGCCACCGAGGTGCAGGATTTTCCGGAAATCCTGGCCCCTTACGCCGACCAGCTTGAGGGACGCAGCGTCCTGGTCCGCCGGGCCGACCCCCTGCCCATAGAATGCATTGCCCGGGGCTATCTTTCCGGTTCGTGCTGGGAAAATTATCGCCACACCGGCACTGTCTGCGGTTATAAGCTGCCCGACCGCCTGCTGGAATCGCAACGCCTGCCCACCCCGCTGTTTACCCCTTCCACAAAAGCAGCTTTGGGGGGACATGATGAAAACATCAGCGTGGAACAGGCCGGAAAAATTCTGGGCGATGAACTCTGCCGGGAAGTGCAGCGGACCACGCTGGAAATTTTCCGCCTGGCCGCCGGTTATGCCGAGCAGCATGGCCTGATCGTGGCCGACACCAAATTTGAATTCGGACTGATCAACGGCAAGCTCACGCTCATTGACGAAGTGCTCACCCCGGATTCCTCCCGCTTCTGGGCCAAGGCCGATTATAAACCGGGGCAAAGCCAACCGAGCTTTGACAAGCAGTATCTGCGCGACTGGCTGGCCGCTCAGGACTGGGATAAAACACCGCCCCCGCCAGCCTTGCCCGAAGAACTGATCGCCCGCACTGCGGCAAAATACCGCGAAGCCTACTGCCTGATTACCGGGCAGGAATTAAAACTGCCCCAAAATTCATGAGATCGCGATGACAGATTTTGACCCCGCTCCGGCTCCGGAGACTCCGTTAACCATCGGCCTGGTGCTCAAACGCACCTGGATCGCCTTTCGGCTCAACCCCATGGTATATGTGGGGCTCACCCTGCTGGCCGTGCTGCCCCCGGCTGTGCTCCAACACGTTCTGCCCAACGGCGGCTACGGCATGATGCTGCTTTGGCTGCTGGTGGAAACCGTGCTTGGTTTTATTATTGACGGCGCCATCGTCTATGCGGTGGTTCAATCCCTGCGCGGCGTAAAAGTGAGCATTGACGCGCCGTTCGTCTTTATTCGGGATCATTTCACGGCCCTGCTGCTCACCGCCTGTCTGGTCAGCGTAAATATTATTGTCGGTTGGCTGTTTTTTATCATCCCCGGCCTGATCGCCTTATGCGCGCTGGCCGTGGCCGTTCCGGCCTGTATGCTGGAACGGCTGGACGCCAGAGCCAGCATCAAGCGCAGTCTGGAACTGACCCGGGGCTACTGGCTGTTTTTGTTTGTTTTGTTCATGCTGCTCATGGGCGCGTCCATTGCGCTTACAGCGCTTAATTTTGAATACGCCGCTGCCTCTGTGCTTGTCTTTCCCCTGTATCTGACCGGCGTCACCCTGCTCTCGGCTTTTTCCAGCGTCATGGCCGTGGTGCTTTACTTTGAGCTGCGCACCATTAAAGACGGCCCCCGTGATTTCAGCCGCGACTTTGACAAACTTGCGCAGTAATCATAGACTAAAAAATTGATACCTGAATTCAACCTCTAAGTTCTTTGATCAAGTACAAGGAGATTACATGCTGCTCAAAGACAAGAAAATCGCCATTTTCGGCGTAGCCAACAACAAAAGTATCGCCTACGGCATGGCCAAGGCCTTTAAAAAACACGGCGCCCGTCTCGCCTTCAGCTATGTGGGCGAAGCCATCCAGAAACGCGTGGAACCCATCAGCGACGAGCTGGGCGGTGAATTTATCTTCCCGTGCGATGTTTCCTCGGACGACTCCATTGCTGCTGCGGCTGCAACGGTCAAGGAAAAATGGGGCAATGTCGATGTGCTGGTCCACTCGGTGGCCTTTGCCGACCGGGCCGATTTGCAGGGCCGCTATCTGGACACCAGCCGGTCCGGGTTCTCCCTGGCGCTAGACATTTCTTCTTACTCCCTGCCCTCCCTGTGCCGTGCCTTTGAAGACCAGCTCAACCCCGGCGCCTCGGTCCTGACCATGACCTATTACGGCGCGGAAAAAGTGGTTACCAACTACAATGTCATGGGCATTGCCAAAGCCGCCCTGGAAGCCAGCGTGCGCTATCTGGCCCCGAACCTGGGAGCCAAGGGCGTGCGCATCAACGCGTTGAGCGCCGGCCCCATCAAGACGCTGGCCTCGTCCGGCATTTCCGGCTTTAAAGATATTTTCCATCATATCGAGGAACACGCCCCCCTGCGCCGCAACGTCACCATCGACGATGTGGGCAACGCCGCGCTGTTCCTGGCTTCGGACTTGTCTTCCGCCGTTACCGGAGAAGTTATTCACGTGGACTGCGGCTATAATATTATGGGCATGTAGAAGTCATTGCATAATGCATTTACGCGGTACTCATAAATCGGCCAAAAGCCGATTGATGAGCTCAGTTGCAGACATACGGCCCAAGCGGGGAAGCTTTAAAGGCACTTGCGACATGGTTTTCCCTGCTTTTTGCCGCGTGCCCTAGCATTTTACACGTAAAATATGTTTGCTCTGCCGGGGTTTGCCAGCAAATCCCGGCAGAGCAGTTGCACGCTTTAGCCTTGAAGCTATCTATCAGGAAAATGCTCTAAGATAAAAAGCCTTCAGCGGCTCGCGCAGTCGACTCAAAGGCGCAATCACTTACCCGCCTTGCTTTTAGGCAGCACCCCACCCGGAAAACTTTCATTTTTAGCTTGCCAAGCGCCGGGGCATTTGATACGAGAGCATCTCTTGCGGAGAGGTGTCCGAGCTGGCCGAAGGAGCATGATTGGAAATCATGTGTACCTGCAAGGGTACCAAGAGTTCGAATCTCTTCCTCTCCGCCAGAATTTAGTTTCAGCTCATCTAAGAAAGACCGGAAATCATTGATAGGAAATGATTTCCGGTCTTTCTTTTGTCTCGCGTTGTCGGATAAGAAACAGAAAAAACCGCCTCTTGTCTGGGTAACTCTATGGGTATAATGCTGGGAGTGAGTTCAGTGCAAAAAGTTACCCATTCAGATAAGGAGGCGGCGCTATGGCCTTGACAGTCAAAGGAATTGAAGCGGCGAAGCCAAAAATAGACAAGGCCAGCGGCAGGACGAAGCTCGTCCGTCTTTCGGACGGCAACGGTTTGTTTCTGGAAGTCACGGAAACCAGCAAACGCTGGCGGGCGCGGTATACCTTTGGCGGCAAGGAGCAGATGCTCTCTCTTGGTAAATACCCGGTTGTGGGCCTGAAAGAAGCGCGGGACAAAAATTTCCTGCTGCGCCAGCAAATCGACCAGGGTATCAATCCGGCTCTTGAGCGCAAAAAGGAGAAGTGCCAGATCAAGGAGGCCGTGCAGGAAGAAAAACGCCTCGCCAAAGGCGAAGCGCACCCGATGAGCATGGAGGCCGTTGCGCTGGACTGGCTGGAAGACGTGCGCAAAACGTGGAAACAAAGCACGTATAACGCCGAGAAAAAGCGTATCATCAAGGACATCATCAAGTCGCTGGGCCGGATGCGTATCGACGAAATAAAACCCGCAGACATCCGGACGTTATTCCAGCAGCTTGAGGCTGAGGGCAAATACGACACCCTGCGCAAGATTGCCGAGAACACGGTACGCATTTTCAACTTTGGCATCGCCGTGGGCAAATGCGAGAACAACCCGGCCTATTCCATCTGGAAGGGGCTTTCCTTCAAGCGGCCCGCTCCCAATCGGGGATTCGCCACCATCACCAGCCCGGACAAGGTGGGCAAGCTGCTTCTGGCTATCGAAACTACCATGAGCGAAAAATGCGGCCTGGAAGTTTCCACGGCCCTGCGCATGGCTCCATACGTCTTCCTGCGGCCCGGTTCCCTCGTCTGGGGCGAATGGGCTGAAATCGACTGGGAAGCCGCAGAATGGCGCATTCCCGGCTACAAAATGAAGAACAACAAGCCCCACATCGTACCGCTGGCCCGTCAGGTAGTGGAACTGCTGGAGAATTTACGCAAATACACCGGAAAGGGGCAATACCTTTTCCCTTCATGGGGTAAATCAGGCCATTTGAGTACCAACTCGCTGCTGAAAGCCATCCACGCCGCCGGGTACGGCTCAAAAGAATTTACCTCACACGGCTTCCGCCATATGGCCGTGACCTTGCTCAAGGAGTTGGGCTTTCCGCATGACGTGATTTATCTGCAACTCTCGCACACACTGGAACGGGATGCGGCGAAGGCGGCATATGACAAGGCACAGCTTTTGCCCCAGCGGAAAGAGATGATGCAGAGCTACGCGGATTATCTGGACGGCTTGCGAGAGATGGCTATTCACAGCGCGTAGTATATCCGCATCTGCCCTTTGTGTTCAAGAGAGTATCAAAACATTCCTGGCTATCGCTCGAATAGAACGCAAATAGCCCATCGTAACCCGGCGCTTGCGGAAACGTGAACGCCGGGTTTTAGCGTCGAGCCGAAGGCGAGTAAGCCAGCCCCGCAGGGCAGGCGGGAGGGAGCACACCAAAAAGGTGGGCCTACCTCCCTTGTCCTGTCCGACTTTCTATTTTTATATATTTATATGAATTTATTTAATAAAAA
>CAZNBK010000207.1:0-4927 GCA_964571105.1 uncultured Desulfovibrionaceae bacterium | reverse complement strand
GTCCGACCGGGCATAGTTCAAATCAGATTGTCAGCCTACCGCAAATCAACATTTACTGCAAATCATTGTTAGCCGGTTAATTCAGCCGGTCAGCCGACTAAGGCGCCACCAGCTCCGCCGCTCTTAAATAATGCTTTTACCCGGACAAGTGAATAAAAAAAATTAATTATCTCCCAGTCCGAGCAACTCCCGGGCCAGACGCACGCACCCCACGGCATCGGTCGCATAACCATCGGCTCCGATGGCCTCGGCGTATGTCTCGGTGACCACCGCGCCGCCGACCATAACCTTGATGGGCAGTTCATGTTCTCTGATCAGCTTCACCGTATCTTCCATGCGGACCATGGTGGTGGTCATCAGGGCGGACAGCCCGATCAGCGAAGCGCCTTTGTCTCTGGCCGCGGCCACTATCTCCTCGGCCTTGCGGTCCTTGCCGATATCCACCACCTCAAACCCGTGGTTACCCAGCATCAGACTGACAATATTCTTGCCGATGTCGTGAATATCGCCTTCCACAGTGGCCATGATCACCACCGGGCGCTCAACCCCGCCCTGCCTTTCTTCCAAAAGCGGCTTCAAACGGATAAAGGCGGTTTGCATGGTTTCTGCCGAGCGCAGCAATTGGGGCAGAAAATATTCCTTGGCCTCATACTTGCGCCCGACTTCGGTTATGGCCGGTATAAGGCGTTCATTGACCAGCCCGAAAGGGTCTGCGCCTTCGGCCAGGGCCGCGTCCACCAGGGCCAGGATATCTTCTTTACGGCCTTTGATGACCGCCTGCTCCAGACCGGCTTTTTCCTGCTTGCCGCCGGACGCCTCGGGCGCGCCGCCGCCTGACGGGGCCGCTGTGCCGCTGCCGCTCACAGGGGTCCAATTGGCGTAATTATCCGTAAAATATTCAGAGTTGCGGTCGTATTCCAAAAGGGCGTTGACCGCGGCCAGGGTATCGCGCATGCGTTCATTGCCCGGATGAGCGATGCAGGATGTGAGGCCCGCCCCGGCAGCCATGGACAAAAATGCGGAATTGAGCAATTCACGGGCAGGCAGGCCAAAGGAGATATTGGATAACCCGATGGTGGTGGGCAGGCCCTGCTCCACAGCGCAATAACGGATGGTATCCAGCGCAGCCGCTACCGCGCCGGACACGGATGACGCGGCCAAAGCCAGCACATCCACCATAATCAGACGGCGGGGAATGCCCAAACTTTCCGCCTGAGCCAGCATCTCCTCAATAATTCGGATACGCTGCCCCACCGTGACCGGCAAGTCGCCGCCGCGTAAAGGAAGCAGTATAAACGGCGCGCCGAATTTACGGCACAGCGGCCCCAGCGTTTCCATGCGCCCGGCTTCACCGCTTATGGAATTAACCAGGCAGGAGGCCGGGTAGGTTTCCAGCCCCGCCCGAACGGCTTCCGGGTTTGATGAATCCAGAGACAGCGGCACGGTCCAGCGGGCAATGAGCCGCTCCACCAGTTCCGGCAGCATCACGGTTTCATCCACCAAAGGAGCGCCGACATTGACATCCAAAATTCTCGCCCCGGCTGCGGTTTGCTCTTCGGCAAAAATAAGCGCCTGGGCGTACTCTCCGGCCTGCAATTCAGCAGTGAGCTTTTTCTTGCCGGTGGGGTTTATCCGCTCACCGATGAAGCGCACCGGTTCGCCGGGGCCGAGCCGCACCATCTCCGCCCGGGAAGTAAGCACTATCCCCTGCTTTTCTTTGGGCAACTGGCCAAGCGGCGGCAGGCTCTGCATGGCCCGGCTCAAAGCGGCGATATGTTCCGGCGTGGTGCCGCAACAGCCGCCGAGCATGCTCACGCCGTCCTCGGCAAACCCAACGGTTAAGCTGGCAAAAGGCTCCGGAGCAAGACGGAATACCGTTTTTCCGTTTTCCAGTTCCGGCAGCCCGGCGTTGGGCTCGGCCAATACGGGAACGGGGCAGTCTTGCACGATCCGGGCGGCGATTGCCCGCATCTGTTCCGGCCCGCTGCTGCAGTTGATGGAAATAAAATCCACGCCCATGTTCAGCATGGTTTCGCGAAAGACTTCCGGGCTGGTTCCGGTCAGAGTTTCCTCGCCGTCGAAAGTCATGGATGCGCCCAGGGGCAAATCGCTTTCCTCGCGCACAGCCACGGTTAAAGCGCGCAATTCGCCTAAGTCGAAATGGGTTTCGGCCAGAATGAGGTCTGCCCCGCCCTGGAGCAGCCCCCGCACCTGCAATCGGAAAGCGGCGACCAGTTCGGAAAAGGTCAACGGCCCCAACGGGCGCAGAAAATGCCCCACCGGCCCCATGCTCCCGGCCACAAAGCAAGGCCGGTCAACTGCTTTTTGACTGCGGACCTCGGCAATGGCAGCCTTGGCGATGCGGGCCATTTCCCGGTTAAAAGTTACCGGCTCCAGGCCCGCAGGAAGCTTGAACGTTGTGCCGCCAAAAGTGCCGGTGGTGATGACGTTAGCGCCTGCGCGCAGATATTCCATGTGAATTCCGCGCAAGACCTCGGGGCTTTCAAGACAAAACGCTTCCGGGCTTACTCCGGCGGGCAGGCCGCGCATTTGCAGCATGGTGCCCAAGGCTCCGTCAAAACACAGGCGTTGCCGGTTATGTAAAATCTTGCGAAAATCCGTCATGGGGTTACTCCTGAAAACAGGGACCAGCCCTGTGCTGCATTAAAACCGTATTTGTATCGGTTTTCTCCGGAAAAGCAAGCCGGGTCGGTTGCGCTGGCGGCAAAGCCGCAAACGAGTCCGGACTCCGGGCCAATATTTATTAATTTGTATAGATTTTACTTTTAAGAAAACTATGCTAACTACAGGGATTGTTCGGACGAAAGCATTGCTAAGGCAGTGTAAACAAGATAATATCAATCTTTACCCTGGAACAGGAAACTGCGGACGCTTCCTTAATATCAGGAAATACTATGACTAAGCCGATAGCGACAAAAAGAAAAGCCACCGGTTCCCCGGCCAAACCCAGCCGTAGCTCCAAGCGCAAAGTTGAAACCAAGCCTTCTGCGGTTGAATCTGAATTGCTGAGTGACGACAAAGCCGAAGAGCTTGAGGGTGAAACCGAAGATCTTGACCTGGCGGACGAGGACGACAGCGACGAGCTGTTGCTCACGGACGGCGGGCTGGATTTTACCGAAGACAGCGATGCAACTGTGGAGGTTGCCGAAGGCGCTGCCTTGCTGCCTGCCGCCAAAGGCCCGAGAGGGGCCGGAGACAGCCTGACATTATATTTAAGGGAAATCAGCCGTTTTCCCATGCTTACGCCCGAAGAAGAATATGAATTGGCGCACCGCGTCAAAGAGGGCGACAGCGATGCGGCTTTCCGGCTGGTGTCCTCGCATCTGCGCCTGGTGGTCAAGATCGCCATGGGCTTCCAGCGTCGCTGGATGCAAAACGTCCTTGACCTCATCCAGGAAGGCAACGTCGGGCTCATGCGGGCCACGCATAAATTCGACCCGGACAAAGGCATCAAGTTTTCATACTACGCGGCCTTCTGGATTCGCGCCTATATCCTCAAATTCATCATGGATAACTGGCGTCTGGTCAAAATAGGCACCACTCAGAGCCAGCGCAAACTGTTCTACAATCTGAACAAAGAGCGCCAACGCCTGATTGCTCAAGGTTTTGAACCGAGCACTCCGGCCCTGGCCGCGCGCCTCAATGTCAATGAAGCGCAGGTGGAAGAAATGTCCCAACGCCTGGAGGGCTTTGACGTTTCTCTGGATGCCCCGCTGAGCGAAGAAACCGGCGGCGCTACCCGGATGGATATGCTGCCCTCAACCAGCCAGGAAACCGAAAAAGAACTGGCCAGCGAAGAACTGGCGCAAGTGTTGCGCGAGCATGTGGCCACCCTGACCAAAAACCTGTCTGCAAAAGAATTGGATATATTGCACAACCGGCTGTTATCCGACGATCCGGTAACTTTGCGTGAAATCGGAGTTAAATATAATATCACCCGCGAACGGGTGCGTCAGATTGAAACCAGGTTGCTCCAAAAACTTAAAACCCATCTGACCAAGGAAATCAAAGATTTCTCTGAACACTGGCTGGATGAATAGCCGGAGCAACTATTGGCTATGTATGGACATGCGCGCAAGCCGCGCCATTATAATATGATTAGAAACCTCACCCTTCTTCTGGTTCTGGCTATTGTGCTGGCGTCGCTGCATGCAGCCGCCTGCAGCCCCACCCCGCCGCTGACGCAGAACGGCACCACCATGGTCAAGCCCCACGACTGGGATCTTTCCGGGCAGGCGCAGCTTGATTATTACCACATGGTGCTGGAAGACGCTTCGCGCTCGGGAGATTTGCCTGCCGCTGAAGATGCCGTGGCCAATCTGGAGCGCCTTGAACCCACGCCGCAGGTCTATGCTGATTTGGCCAGCATTTTGCTGTTCCGCAATAAAACCGATGACGCCAAGCGCACTCTGGAAAAAGGCCTGAAATTATATCCAGATGATAAAAACCTTTCGCTCCTGTTAGCGGAAAGTTATCTGGCCGGAGATGATGCCGAGCCGGGCCTGGCGATTCTCGAGCAACTGCTGCGCACTGGCGAACTGGCCACCGAACAGCGTTTGCAATTGTCAGAGCTGCTTTTGCGCAACGCGTTGCGCACCGGCAGTGTGCCCGGTCACGATCAGAAGCTGGTCAAAACACTGTATCAAAAGACCAAGCTTGTTTTGGAAGGCATTCCGGGGAACGAGCGGGACAAATACTTTCACTACTTTTACGGTCGGGCGCTGCTGGGGCTTAATGACCGCAGCGGCGAGGCCTTTTTGCGCCAGGCGGTCAAAGAAGAACCGCAGTTCATGGAAGCCTGGGCGGAAATTGCCTATCTGCTGGAAACACGCAACGATCTGGCCGGCGCTGCGGAAATTTACGAAACCATGCTGGATATCGATCCCGGCAACAGCGCCATTTGGCT
>CAZNBK010000206.1:0-4933 GCA_964571105.1 uncultured Desulfovibrionaceae bacterium | reverse complement strand
TGGAAATCGCCATCAGCCAGGACAACGATAAAACCTTGCGCCTGGTCTTTTCCGGCGACCTGGGCCGTCCGGGTTCTCTATTGCTGAACGACCCGGAAGAGCCGGTGCGCCCGGATTATCTGTTTATGGAATCCACCTACGGCGACCGCAATCATAAAGATGACGGAAACAGCCTCAACGAACTGGCCGAGGCCATTGCCTACAGCTACGGCAAGGGGCAAAAGGTGATCATCCCGGCCTTTGCCCTGGGGCGCACCCAGGAAATGCTCTACTGCCTGTACCAGTTAAACGCGCAGGGCAAGCTGCCCAAGGATATGCCCATTTATCTGGACAGCCCCCTGGCGATCAAAATTACCGAATTGTTCGGCAAGCATATCCGGTTTTTGGACGACCGGCTGGAAGAGTACCTGAAAGATAACCAGCGGCCCCTGGATGCGCTGAATCTGCGCTTTACGCCCAGCAAAGAAGAGTCGCAGGCCATTAACGAAGACCCCGGCCCGGCCATTATCATTTCCGCCAGCGGCATGTGCAATGCCGGGCGGGTAAAACACCACCTCAAGCACAACCTCTGGAAACAGGGAGCCGCAGTTATTTTTGTCGGCTATCAGGCCGAAGGCACCCCCGGACGGCTGCTGGTGGATGGGGTGGAAAACCTGCGCATCTATGGCGAAGATGTGGCGGTTAAGGCCAAAATCTTTACCATTGGCGGTTTTTCCGGCCATGCCGGGCAGTCGCAGCTTTTGGACTGGGTGGGCGAGTTTGCCGATCCGCACATGCAGGTAGTGCTCCTGCACGGTGAAGAAAAAGCCCAGAAAGTGCTTAAGGGCCTGCTGGAAACCCGCTTCAAACTGCCGGTGCATATCCCGCAGTATCTGGAAGAAATGACCCTGGAACCGGGGCAGGAGCCGATTACGGTCCTGCTGCCCGAGGCGGCAAATCTGGTGCAACGGGTGGACTGGGATTTTCTGTGGCAGGAAACCGACAGCAAAATGGCGCAGCTCAAGGACCGCTTGGGCAATATCAAAAACCGCCCCTGGGTGGAACAACAAAGCGCCAAAGAAAAGCTGCTTGAATTGCACAGCGACTTGCTGAACATAATGGCTCAGCTTTAGCAGGGCTAAGCCCTGCACCCTCATTAGGGAGTGGTACAATTTGCTTCGCCTGACAGGGAGCGGCCTAGGGAGTACCCCCGGATGGTGGGGTGAGGGCCGCACAGGACGTGCGGTGGCCGCGCAGCGGGAGCGCAGTGAAAACCACGTTTTTCACAAGCGACCCTCGAGTGCTCGGCAGGACGCCGAGCCGAGAGGTATACGATAAAGGCAAGGCACCGCCAGGAAGGCGGTGGCCGCGCAGCGGGAGAGAGCAAAAACCACGTTTTTTGCGAACGACCCTCGAACCCCGCGCAGGACGCGCGGGTGAGAGGTATACGATAAGGCAGTAATTTATGCGACTGATCAGTGGAGAATGGGGCGGGCGGAGCATCAAGACCGGCGAAGGGCCGGGCTATCGTCCGGCCATGGCTAAAGTGCGCAAGGCGCTGTTTTCCATGCTGGAATCGCGCGGCGTGCACTGGCCGGATACGCTGGTGCTGGACCTGTTTGCGGGCAGCGGCAGTCTGTCGTTTGAAGCCTTGAGCCGGGGCGCGGCCAGGGCCATGCTGGTGGAATCGGACCGGAAAGCCTCGGAAATTGTCTGGAAAAATGCCGAAACCCTGGGCATTGCCCCCGGTCGCCTGAATGTGGCCGTGCAGCCGGTCTCCCGTTATCTCAGCCGCCAGGCTTCCGGGCAGGGCTATGATTTGGTTTTTGTGGACCCGCCCTATGCGGATAAAGTGATTGAGCAAACGCTGAAAATGCTGCTCAAAAATCAGTGGCTGAACGACCGGGCCCTGGTGGCCGCAGAGATGGAGGTCCGGTCAAAATTCGACCCCGGCCTGGCCCCGGCGCAGTTAAGCCTGGACACAGACCGCAACTACGGACAAACAAGGATACTTTTGTGGCAAATGAATCTGTGAAGCGCTTGGCCATTTACCCCGGCACCTTTGATCCGTTGACCAACGGGCACGTCAGCCTGATTGTCCGGGCGTTGAATCTGTTTGACAAAATCGTGGTGGCCGTGGCCAAAGACACGACCAAAGGCACCCTGTTCAGCCTGGACGAGCGCCTGGAACTGGCCCGGAAAGCGCTTGAGCATCACGAGCGGGTTGAGGTTGCGCCGTTCAGCGGTTTGCTGGTGGACTACGCGGCCAAGCGCAAGGCCCAGGTAATTTTGCGCGGCCTGCGCGCCGTATCCGACTTTGAATATGAATTTCAGTTGGCGCTGATGAACCGCAAGCTCAATCGCAAGATTGAAACCATGTTTTTAATGACCGACTACCGCTGGCTGTATATCAGCTCCACCATTGTTAAAGACGCGGCCAAAAACGGGGGCGCTGTAGGCGATCTGGTTCCGGCTGTGGTTTACCGCGCTTTGCGCGAACGGTTTGGATTTGAAAAGTGAGCGCGGCGCAAAATGCGGCTGCCCCCCCGGCGCTTCTTCTGGCCGGGCCTACGGGCGCGGGAAAGAGCGGTTTGGCGCTGCAAATAGCGCAAGCATTTAACGGTTCAATCATCAATATGGATTCCCGGCAGATTTACCGGGATTTTCCCATTATCACCGCCCAGCCCACGCCCGAAGAGCAGGCCGCTGTGCCGCACCTGGGCTATGGTTTTCTCGACTGCGCAGTTAAAATGACCGCCGGGGCCTACGCGCGGCGCGCGGCAGAGCTGGCCGCAACCGTACAGGGGCAAGGCCGCCTGCCCATTCTGGTCGGCGGCACCGGCTTGTATATCCAGGCGCTGCTGGAGGGCATTGCGGATATTCCCGAGGTTCCCCCGGAGATCAGCCGCTATTGGCAATTGCGCCTGGCCGAGCAGGGCGCTCCGGCCCTGCACCGCGAGCTGGAAGGCAAAGACCCGGCCTATGCCGCAAAAATACACCCCAACGACAGCCAGCGCATCAGCCGGGCCCTGGAAGTGCATCTGGCCACCAAGCGCCCGTTTTCCTGGTGGCACACCCAGACTGCGCACACAACGCAACCGGCCCTGGCGGGCGTGCGGGTTTTACGGCTGGGGGTGGGCATGCCTTTGCCCGAGTTGACGCCGCGCTTGCAAGCGCGCATCGGGCTGATGCTCTCGCGCGGGGCCGTGCAAGAGGCAGAGGCGGCACTGCGCAGTTGCGCAGACCGGCAGGCGCCCGGCTGGTCCGGCATCGGGTGTGCAGAGCTTTACGCCTATTTGCAGCAGGAGCTGAGCCTGGAAGAGGCCGGGGCCTTGTGGCTGAAAAACACCCGGGCCTATGCCAAACGCCAGTTGACCTGGTTCAGGCGGGACAGGCAAATGACCTGGTTCGGCCCGGAGCAATTCAGCGCCGCCATTCAGACCGTGCGGGATTTTTTGTAGGGTTACGGATGAGGTCCGCAGAGCGTTGGTTTTTGCTGCGCGACCTTATCGTATACCTCTCACCCGCGCGTCCTGCGCGGGAACGCCCTGCGGACCTCATCCGTAGCATTCGCTAGCTTGCGCTGACGCTCTGCGGACCTCATCCGTAAGGCTCACTTATGTTCGCCTAACGGCTGCGCTTCGTTCCACTCCGCGCCGCTGGAGGCTCGGCAACGGCTGCTTCGCCGCTGGAGGCTCGAGGGTCGCTCGCAAAAAACGTCGTTTTTGCTCTCTCCCGCTGCGGGGCTGCCGCCATCCTGGCGGTGCCTCCTTCCGCCATTCCATCTTCCGCCCAAAGTCCGTAGGCCGCTTACTGTTGGGAAGGCCCCCCTGTACCACTCCCTAATTGGGGTGCAGGGGATCATCCCCTGCTTATTATGCTTCACAAACGACGTTTTATTGGGTAATAAAAAAACACATACGTCCAGGTTACTGCGCACGCCATTTTGCTGGTTAAGCGCATAAAATTGTTGGTTATAGAACAAATACTTTTAACATGAAGGAGCTTAGTTATGGTCCACCTGTGGTTATTTAAGGCGTTTAAAAACAGCCTTCACCTGGGATTTTGCCTGGTGATTTTAGCGGCAACTTTGAGCCTGTGCCTGCCTTCCCAAGTATACGCCCAGAGCGGCGGCTACGGCGGCAACAACGCTTCCTATATGGGCGGCTTCGGCAGCATGCAGGGCGGTGGCGGTGGCGGCGCCGGGGCCGGGGGGGCGGGCGGTGACGCCACGGACGAAACCGGCGGGGCCGGGGGCGTTGCCGACGGCGGCGGCCAAGGCGCTGGCGGGGCCGGGGGCAGCGCGGGCCTGTTTATTGCAGACCAGGCTTCAGAAACCATAGCTGCCAGCATTTTTGGCGAAGACGGCCATGACGGCCAAGACAACAGCGGCGGCTACGGCGGCTCCGGCGGCGGCGGCGGTGCGGGCCTGGTACTGTTTAACAGCGGCAGTCAGGAAGTAATTATCGACGACAGCATACTGGGCGGCAACGGCGGCAAGGGCGGCGACGGCATAGGCTATGGCGGCTACGGCGGCGGTGGCGGCATGGGCGTTTATTTTGATGTCAGCGGCCAGGCAGATTTTGGCAACTATGGCTCCATATACGGCGGCAGGGGCGGCGATGCCGGCCACGGCACCACCAACGACAGCTACGGCGGCTCCGGCGGCTCCGGCGTTGCAGGGAAAGCTGCAAGCATAATTTTTAACAACGGTCGCGTCATATACGGCGGCCAGGGCGGCGAAGGCTACCGCAACGGCCAGGGCGGCGGTGGCGGCATGGGCGTAAACCTGAGCAGCAGCGGCGACCTGACCTTTACCAACCGGGGCGCCATACTGGGCGGCCAGGGCGGCCACGCCATTAACGCCGTCATTGCCGGTGCTGGCGGCTATGGCGGCGCGGGCGTAGACCTGAGGAGCAGCGGCGACCTGACCTTTACCAACTGGGGCAGCATA
>CAZNBK010000205.1:290-4998 GCA_964571105.1 uncultured Desulfovibrionaceae bacterium | reverse complement strand
AAGGCCTCGGCCAGAGCCAGGGCCACCTTGATGGCCGAGTAGGCGTCGTTACACTGGCCCATGTCCATGAGGCGCGGCAGACCGCCAATTTGCCCCAAGTCCAGGTCGTTGAAACGGTACTTGCCGCAGGCCAGCGTAAGCACTACCGTGTCGGGCGGGGTTTGCTGCACAAACTCGGTATAGTAATTGCGCCCCGGCCTGGCTCCGTCGCAGCCGCCGACCAGGAAGAAGTGTTTGATGCCCCCGGATTGCACGGCTTCCACCACCGTGGCCGCCTTCGAGAGCACCGCGCCATGCCCGAACCCGGTGGTTACTTCATGGCCGCCGTTAATCCCGGTCATGGCCCGGGCCTCCGCATAACCACCCAACTCCAGGGCCTTGTCGATCAACGGGGTAAAGTCCTTGCCCGCCCCGTTACGGGAATCGATATGCGACATATCCGGATAGCCGACCACGGCAGTGGTAAACACCCGGTCACGGTAACTGCCTTTAACCGGCATGAGGCAGTTGGTGGTAAACAGAACGGGCGCAGGGAGCCCGGCAAATTCTTTCTGCTGGTTCTGCCAGGCCGTGCCGAAATTGCCCTTAAGTTGTGGGTAGGCTTTCAACTTCGGGTAGGCATGGGCGGGCAGCATTTCACCGTGCGTATATATATTGACGCCCTTGTCCTTGGTTTGCTCCAGAAGCGCGTGCAAATCGTGCAGGTCATGCCCGCTGACCACAATGAACGGGCCGGGCTCGATGTCGAGCGGCACCGTGACCGGCTGCGGACTCCCGTAAGTTTCGGTGTTGGCCTTGTCCAGCAGTTCCATGCATTTGAGATTGACGCGACCGGTTTCCAGAACCAGGGCCAGCAGTTCGTCCTGCCCCAGGGGTGCGCCCACAGCGGCCAGGCCGGTATGGAAAAAGGCCATGACCTCGTCATCCGTATAGCCCAGAAGCAGGGCGTGATAAGCATAGGCGGCCATGCCCCGCAAGCCGAACAAAAGCAGCGATTTCAAAGAGCGGATATCCTCGTTGGCCTCCCAGAGTTCAAACAAGTCGTATTCGCGCTTGTTGACTATCGCCTGTTGCGGGACAGTGGCCCCAACTTCCATGGCTGCCTTGCGCACACGCACAATCAGGGCCTTGATGGATTCATCGTCGAAATTGACGTTGGTGACCGTAGTAAACAGGCCTTCCAGCAGCAGGCGCTCTGCCTCCGGGCCGGGTTTGCCCTGCTCACCGGCCCGGGCCAAGGCAATTAGCGCCCCGGTAAGCGCATCCTGCAGCACTGCCGTGCGCCCGGTTTTGCCGCACACCCCGGCCTTGCCCTGGCAGCCTTTGCCCGCCGCAGTTTGTTCGCACTGAAAACAAAACATTTCCGCCATGATGGCCTCCTTATTGAGTTAAAATTTGCCCGCCAACGGAAATAACGGTTACTTTATAGGTAATCACCCTGCCGCTTCCGGCCACTGCCGTTTGCACGGCCCGGGCCAGTCCCGCGCAGCAGGGCACCTCCATGCGCAGTACTTCGATACTCTTGATTTCATTATGCCGGAGTATTTCAGCCAGCTTTTCCGCATAATCCACGGCATCCAGTTTGGGACAGCCGATCAGGGTAATCCGGTCGCGCATGAAACGGTCGTGCAGGTGGGCATAGGCAAATGCGGTGCAGTCGGCGGCAATGAGCAGATCCGCCCCCTGGTAGTGCTCGGCGCGCACCGGGGCCAACTTGATTTGCACCGGCCATTGCCGAAGCGCAGAGGCGATTTCCTCCCCAGCCGGAACGGACGGCGCGCGGCCAGGCCGCATTTCCATAAGCCGGGATCGGCTGCCTGGGCAGCCGCTGTCCGGGTTTTGTTCTTCCCGCATCTTGCCCGGCGCTGCTGCCTCGTCATAGGCCGCGGCCTCACGCTCTTCAAAAGTTATCGCCCCGGTGGGGCACACCGGCAGACAATCGCCCAGTCCGTCGCAGTAGTCGTCGCGCAGAAGCACGGCCTTGCCACCGGCAAGCCCGATGGCGCCCTCGTGGCAGGCCAGCACGCACAGCCCGCAGCCGTTGCATTTGTCAGCATCTATCTTGATAATTTTACGAATCATTGTATTTATCTTAGAGCAGCTTAACGTTGAAGTATTACAAAACTCGAAGGCCAAACGCTGTCTTTAAAGCCAAAAGGCAAGAAGACATTTCCCTATTAGATGCGCAAAATCCACGGCGATTTTGCGAAAGGCACGCGCTGCTGCGCGGCGCCAGAGCATTTTTCCAATAAATGTCAATGATAAAATGCTCGCATGGTCTAGGTTTATCGCCAGCGCGGCCTTGCGTTTTCCCGCCCTGGCTATATCTTGCTCTATACACCCGGCAGCAAGCCATGTATGTTGTTTTTCCAACGTAGCTTGAAAATTATGAAAAAGAATCAAGACCTGACCACCTTGCAAAAATGCCCGCTGTTCAAAGACATGGGCGCGGAGCAGATTGCGGCGCTGCTGGATTGCCTGGCGGCCACGGAGCAAACCTTTGCCAAAGACAGCGTGATTTTTCTGGCCGGACAGCGGGTGAGCACACTTGGCGTGGTGTTGTCCGGCGCGGCGCTGCTGGTTCAGGACGATTACTGGGGACGGCGCGGCATTATCGACCGTATTGAACCGGCCGGGCTGTTCGGCGAGGCCTTTGCCTGCTCGCAGGAGGAAAAGCTGCCGGTCAGCGTACTGGCTGCCGAAGACTGCGCAGTCATGTTTCTCGATTACCGGCGGGTGGTCACCACCTGTTCCAACACCTGCCGTTTTCACAGCCGGTTGATCAGCAACATGCTGGCCGTGCTGGCCGTAAAAAACGTACACCTGGTGCGCAAAATGGAGCATCTCACCCGACGGGGCATCCGCGGCAAAGTTTTGTCCTACCTGTCCGCCGAGGCCCTCAGGGTTGGGAGCGGCAGTTTTGAAATTCCCTTTAACCGCCAAGAACTGGCCGACTATCTGGCCATCGAGCGCACGGCCCTGTCTGCGGAATTGTCCAAAATGCAGCGGGAAGGGCTGCTGCAATACTCGCGCAATTATTTTGAACTGCCTGCCCGCAACTGATTTCCGGCTCGCACTGGAGTTGTTATGACCGCACCGCTCGGTAAAGATTTTTACCATCTGACTGCAACTGAAACCGCGCAAACCCTGCGCAGCGATTCCGAGCGCGGCCTGACTGCTGCCGAGGCCGCAACCCGCCTGGCCGAGCACGGCTACAACGAGTTTGTGTCTGAAAAACAAAAAGGGCTGCTGCGCAAATTCCTGGATCAGTTCAAGAGCTTTATGATTCTGGTGCTCTTGGCCGCAGCGGCGGTTTCCGGCATTGCAGGCTGGGCGCATGGCGAAGGCTTCACCGATGCGCTGATTATTCTGGTCATTGTAATTTTCAACGCCATTATCGGCGTGGCCCAGGAGGCCAAGGCTGAAAAATCCCTGGAAGCGCTTAAAAAAATGTCCGCCCCGCAGTGCAAGGTCATCCGGGACGGCCAGGTAATGGTGATTCCGGCCAGAGAGCTTGTGCCCGGCGATCTGGCGGTTATTGAAACCGGAGACCTGGTCCCGGCTGACATGCGCCTGACCGAGGCGGTCAATCTAAAAATTGAAGAGGCCGCGCTGACCGGCGAATCCGTACCGGAAGACAAACATACCCAAAGCATCGCCCCAGAGGTGCCCCTCGGCGACCGGGAGAATATGGCCTTTTCGTCCAGTGTGATCACTTACGGTCGGGGGGCGGGCCTGGTCACGGGCACGGGCATGCACACGGAAGTGGGAAAAATCGCGGCCATGCTCCAGGCCGTGCCCGACACCAAAACCCCCATGCAGATAAAAATCGACCGCCTGGGCCGCTTTTTGGGCTTGGCTGCGCTGGGGGTCTGCCTGGTTATTTTCGCAGCCGGGCTGTTGCAAGGCCGGGAGTGGCTGGCCATGCTCATGATTGCCGTAAGCCTGGCCGCAGCAGCCATCCCGGAAGGGCTGCCTGCTGTTTCCACCATTGTCCTGGCCGTGGGCGTACAACGCCTGGCCGCTAAAAACGCCATTGTCCGCAATTTGCCGTCCGTGGAAACCCTGGGCAGCACCACGGTTATCTGTTCCGATAAAACCGGCACGCTCACCCAAAACAAAATGACCGTGGTCAGCCTGTATGCGGATTTGGAACAGCACAACAGCCTGGACGCGCTCAGCAAGGACCAGGACCGCTTGCTCCTGGCCGGTCTTTTGGCCAATGACGGCAAGTTGAGCGCCCCGGACGGCGAGTGGAAAACCACCGGCGACCCCACGGAAACCGCCATTCTGGATATCGGCCTGAAATTCGACCTGAATAAAAACGAGCTGGAAGCTGCCTGGCCGCGCGTTGCCGAGATTCCTTTTGACTCGGAACGTAAACGGATGTCCACCATCCATGGGCTCACCAACGGCGGCCATGTGGTCTATTGCAAAGGCGGCCTGGACGAAGTCCTGTCTGTCTGCACTGCCCAGCTATATAATGGCGAAATAATTCCGCTCAGCGACGAGGCCAGGCAGACCATCAGCACGGCCAACCGGGACATGGCCGGGCAAGCCTTGCGGGTGTTGGCCGGAGCCTACAAATCGCTGGAGAGCCTGCCCGCAGACATTGAGCCGGAAACCGTGGAAAATGAGCTGGTATTCATTGGCATGTTCGGCATGATCGACCCGCCTCGCCCGGAGGTGAAAGCAGCCTTATCCATCT
>CAZNBK010000205.1:0-280 GCA_964571105.1 uncultured Desulfovibrionaceae bacterium | reverse complement strand
CGACCCGCCCCGCGAAGAAGTTAAAGGCGCGGTTGAAATTTGCCGGGCAGCCGGAATCACCCCGGTTATGATCACCGGCGACCACCTGATTACGGCCTCGGCCATTGCTGAGGCCCTGGGCATCAAGCAACCGGACGACCTGGCCCACACCGGGGCGGAAGTCGAAGCCATGAATGATGCCCAATTGGAAGCAACGGTCAGGAAAACCAGGGTTTATGCCCGGGTTTCGCCGGAGCACAAAGTCCGCATTGTCAAGGCGTTACAGAAAAATCAGGACGTG
>CAZNBK010000204.1:2314-5017 GCA_964571105.1 uncultured Desulfovibrionaceae bacterium | reverse complement strand
TTTCCTGCCCATTGAGCGGGCCTGGCTGGATAAATTTGTAGCCGCCGGGTATGTGGACACCTTTAGGCTGATCAACGGCGACATCAAAGAGGCTTACTCGTGGTGGTCGTTCCGGCAGCGCGCCAGGGAAAAGAACGTGGGCTGGCGCATCGATTATTTCTTTGTTTCCGAAGAGCTTAAAGGGCAGGTAAAAAGCGCCTGGATCGAGCCTGCGGTCATGGGGTCGGATCATTGCCCCATAGGCTTGGAGCTGGATATTTAGCGCATTTTTCCAGGAGATAATTTTCCCAAGATATAGTTCCAAGGCTAAAATGCCCTGGCCGTCAGGCTGCCGAGGCCGTCGACAAAGGCTTGAGCGGCCAGGGCCATGCCCGCAGAATCAGGCGCAGCGCCCGCGAGATTGGAGCAGGCGGGATTTACTCCCGCCGTGGCGACAATTTCAATGCGAAAATGCTCTAATATGTTTTAGCCGTTGCCATGAGCAGACGGAGCGCCGAGGGGTGCCCCCCGGCTTGCTTTTTTGGCTGGAAGGAATTATGAGTGAGCGCCTGCGGGGTGTCACCGGCTGGCTGCCGTTTTTTTGTGCACAAGCGGGCTGTGGGGAGAGAGGGTCTAAGAACGCTGTTCCGGAAAGATTATTATGATTCGTATTCAGGACGTAAGTAAAAGTTTCGGCAGCCACGAGGTGCTGCACAAGGTCAGTTTTGATATTGCCGAAGGCGATATCTACGGCATTGTGGGGCATTCCGGGGCGGGCAAGTCTACCATTCTGCGTTGCCTGAACGGGCTGGAGCACTATAATTCCGGCAGCATCAAGGTCATGGACCGCGAAGTGCGCGATTTGGATACACAGGGGTTGAAAACTCTGCGCCGCGACATGGGCATGATTTTTCAGAATTTTAATTTGCTCTCGCGCAAAAATGTTTATGAAAACATTTCCTTCCCCCTGGAAGTATGGGGTACGCCCCGGAATGAAATCCGCGACCGGGTGGAAGAACTGCTGGAACTTGTGGACCTGCCGGAAAAGCGCTACCAGCGCGTTTCCAACCTGTCCGGCGGCCAGATGCAGCGGGTGGGCATTGCCCGGGCCCTGGCCATGAACCCCAGGATTTTGCTGAGCGATGAAGCCACTTCCGCTCTGGACCCGCGCACAACCATGTCCATTTTGGAACTGCTGGAAGATATCAACAAGCGCTTCAATCTGACCATTGTGGTGGTTACCCACCAGATGGAAGTAATTAAACGCATTTGTAATAAAGTTGCCATCCTGGAACAGGGCGAGCTGATTGCCTGCGGGGATACGGAAGAGCTGTTTATGTCGCCGCCCAGGAGTTTGCAACATTTCATCCGCGATGAATATACGGTCATGCCGGACGGCATAAACCTGCGAGTGGTTTTCCCCAGCAATACCGCCGAGAAAAGCATCTTTGCCGATATCGCCCGGGAAACCGGCGCGGATTTTTCCATCATCGGCGGACAGATAGAGCGTTACCGCGACGACATGCTGGGCATTCTGCTCATCAATGTGCCGGAACAGCACCTGGATAGCGTGGGCCGGGCACTAACCGCGCACGGCCTGCTTTGGGAGAGATTGGACGATGTGGGAAGCAGTCAGCAGTCTTAAATTATGGTCCATGACCGATGAATTGCTTTTGGCTCTGTGGGAAACCCTGTATATGGTCTCGGTTTCCACAGCCCTGTCGTTGTTTTTCGGCTCCATTCTGGCCGTGATCATGGTCATGACCGGCAAGGGCGGCCTGTCCCCCAATCGCGGTGTTTACGGCGTGCTTGATGTGCTGGTCAACCTGACCCGTTCTTTTCCGTATATCATCCTCATGATTGTGGTCATCCCCTTTACCCGCTGGGTGGTAGACACTTCCATCGGCAGCACGGCCTCCATAGTGCCCCTGACCCTGGCGGCCACGCCCATGGTGGCCCGCATTCTGGAAGGCAGTCTGCTGGAGGTGGACCGGGGCATGATTGAGGCGGCCCAGTCGTTTGGAGCCGGTAAACGGCAAATAATCTGGCATGTGCTCATCAAAGAGGCCCTGCCTTCCATCATTCTGGATGTGGCGGTGATTGCCATCACCATTCTCGGTTACTCGGCCATGGCCGGGGCCGTGGGCGGCGGCGGCCTGGGCGACCTGGCCATCAAGTACGGCTACAACCGTTTCCAAACCGACATCATGATTGCCTCGGTGGTCATACTCATAGTCATTGTCCAGATTATCCAGACCGCCGGGAATATTCTGTATAAAAAATTGCGCTAAGCCGGAAATAGGTTTATATACTACGGTCGCCGGACACGGGCAGACCGCGCCGGTGGCGGCAAATGGCATTTTTACGCGGGGCAGACAGACGTTTTTAAAAAAGTTAAACTGCTTCTGCAACAAGGCTTTACGGGAAAATCCTTGCAGAGCGTTTTGCTGACAAAGCGCTCTGAAGAAACCATTTATAATATCGGGAGATAATCATGAAAAAGTTAGTACTGGCGCTGCTGGTCATACTGGCCGTACCGTTTGCGGCTTTTGCCGAAAACCAGACCATTACCGTGGGCGTGACCCCTTTCCCGCATAAGGACATTATGCTGGTGGTCAAGGACATCCTGGCCGAACAGGGTTTTGACCTGGTCATCAAGGAATTTACCGACTATGTGCAGCCCAACATGGCCCTGGCCGAGGGCAGCCTGGACGCCAACTTCTT
>CAZNBK010000204.1:569-2304 GCA_964571105.1 uncultured Desulfovibrionaceae bacterium | reverse complement strand
CTATCTGGACAACATGAATGAGGAAAGAGACCTCAACCTCGTCTGGGTGGCCAAAGTGCATATTGAGCCGCTGGGCTTGTATTCCAGAAAGATTCAGTCTCTCGATGAAATCAAGGACGGCGACACCATCGCCGTGCCCAGCGACCCCACCAACTGTGCCCGCGCCCTGCGCCTGCTGGAAGCCAACGGCTTGATCAAGCTGGCCGACGGCGAGCTGATCACCGCCCGCGATGTGACCGAGAACCCCAAGAACCTGAAAATCGTGGAAATTGAAGCGGCCCAACTGCCCCGCACTCTGGATGACGTGACCGCTTCGGTCATTAATACGAACTTTGCGGGTGAAGCCGGTCTGATTCCCTCCAAGGACGCCATTATCATGGAAGGCAAAGATTCCCCCTACGCCAACGTGGTGGTGGTGCGTGAGGCCGACAAGGACTCCGAAGCCATCAAGGCCCTGACCGCAGCTTCCAACTCCGAAAAGGTCAAGGAATTCATCGTCAGCGAACTGGAGCCCAAGGGCATCGTGCCTGCTTTCTAGAGCATTTTGGCCTGAGTTGCCCGGCTTCGCGGCGGGGTAACCCCTGGCCGGTTCAACAAGTGTACGAAAGCCGGAATCTCATACGGGATTCCGGCTTTTATATTCAAGGCGAGCCTGGCTTAGGCCCTTTTCAAATGTTAAATGTCCTAGTCGTCGTTCTCCTGGGGTTTCTTGAGGAAGAAGCACAGCCCGGCCGCGCTGAACAGGACCAGGGGCAAATAGTACATGGCGTGGTGAGTCGGCAGATTGAACAGCGGACCCTGCAAGATGCCGCCGATGTAAATGAACAGACCGGCGGCCACGAACTGGGCGCCATTGGTCAGAGAGACCGAGGTGCCCACGTATTGTTTGCCCGCCAGTTTTCCGGCCAGGGAAAAGGATAGAATGGAACTGCCCGCAAACCAGCCCCAGGCGGCGAGAACCACATTGAAAGCCAAGGCCGTGCTGAAATTGGCCAGGAGCATCAACCCCAGGCAAAACCCCTGCCCGAGCAGCCCCAGGCAAACTGCCGGAATTTCCCGATCATACTTCTGCGCCCACCAGGCAAACATGGGCGCGCCAATGGCCAGCCCCAGCCAGCTTAAGGCCACGGCTGCGTTGGAGGCTGTTTCCGGCAGACCTTGTGCGGCCAGCAGCCTTGGCCCCCAGACCGCGCCGACGCAAACCATGGTGCCGAACGAGGCCGCGCCGAGCAGCATGACCAGCCACATTTGCGGTGGCCTGAGGACTTTCAGCACGTCCAGCAGAATATTGCGCACGAAAACACTCGGACGCCCCAGGGGCTCCAAGCGGTGCCCGGCGGGCTCGCGCAGCCAGAGCAGCATGGCGAAGACCAAAACGACGCCGAGGCCCCCCAGACCGCAGATTGCCTGCGAATACGGGACAGCGGCCAGGGCGTGACTCAGGGTTAATTGGCAGATACAGGCGGAAAACGAGGCCACAAACTGAACCAGGCCGAGCATGAAGCTGTAGCGTTCAAAAGGAAACCACATCCGGCTTACAAATCCCGCCCCGGCAAAGCCAAAGGCCGCGCCCAGCCCAACCAACACTTGGGCCATGAGCAGCCCAGGCAAGCCGTCGGCCAGGGCAAAGCAGAAAATACCGCCGGTAATGGTAGCGCAGGCCACGGGCAGCACCCGGCGTGCGCCGATACGGTCGAGCAGCGCCCCGGAAAGCATTTGGGCCACGGCAAAGCAC
>CAZNBK010000204.1:0-484 GCA_964571105.1 uncultured Desulfovibrionaceae bacterium | reverse complement strand
AAGGTTGACGGCGATTTCTTTGTTGATGATGGCGTAGCAGACCTGGAAACCTAAAACCAGAATGACGAATACTGCGGAAATGGACCAGATCAGCCAGGGACGCCAGCGTGGCTGAGTGAGTTCGCTGTGTTGCATGAACTGCCTTTGGAAGATCGCTTCCGGCTATTGTTGACGGCGAGTGACCATAGCCTGAATATAGCCGGAGAGCAATTAACCCGTGCAGTAGGGGATAGGTTCAGGGGGGGTACGCCCTTATCAGGTTATAGCGCGGTCCCTGGACTTTACTTACGGAAAGGCGTTCCGTAAAAGATAAGGGATGCACGATTTCAACATTGCTTTTTTATGACGAAATATATATTTGTGGTGCAGGATAAGTAGTCTTTTGGCTATATCAATTTATTGTTAAGAGTATGAAAAGCAGGAATTTTATCCCCTGTTTCCTGGCCCGAAATATGCAAATATAGGCGGAAAAATATTCCGAAAC
>CAZNBK010000203.1:0-5027 GCA_964571105.1 uncultured Desulfovibrionaceae bacterium | reverse complement strand
ATCAACCGGTCAATGGCCGCATCCGCCTCAACTTCCGGCACGTCCAGGTCTTCCACGGTGATATTGATTAATTCATGCCGCGGATAACACATATGCCCGTCTTCCATGAGCCGCCGCAAGGTATACAGCACCCCGGCCTCGGCCCGCAGCGGGTGTTCTTTGGCAAACCCCAGTTTTCCGGCCAGCATGTCTGCGGTCAGAAAACCGATGCCCCGGATATCCATGGCCAGGCGATAGGGATTTTCCTTGAGCACCTCCAGGGATTCCGGACCATAGTGTTTATAAATGCGCACGGCATAAGCCGTGGAGATCCCGCTTGGCTCCAGAAAGACAATGAGGTCGCGAATGCCGTGCTGGGCGGTCCAGGCCTGGTGAATGCGTTCAGCCAGATCGTAATTGATGCGGCTGAGCTCGCAAAGGCGCAGCGGCTCCTCGTCAAGAATGCGGACTGTGTCTTCTTTAAATTTATCCACAATGCGCCGGGCCGTAACTTTGCCCACGCCCTTGACCATGCCGGACGATAAAAACGCGGCAATGCCCTCCAGGGAAGACGGGCGCTCCACCTCATAGGTCTGCATGCTGAACTGCGGGCCGAACCGGGGGTGGCTGGTCCACTGCCCGCTTATGCGCACAGAACCGCCCTCTTCCGGCATGAGCATATGCCCCACCACCACAATGGAATCCAATTTGCCTTTGGGCACAAGGCTGAGCACGGTGTAACCGTTTTCCTCATTGTGAAAAATGACCTTTTCCACAAATCCGGCCATTTCTTCAACCCGAGGCTCATCCAGCTCAATGCCCGGCAAGCTTCTGCCCGCCTGCCCGCCAACCGGCGGCGTGCTTTTTTGCGGCAGATAGCGCGGACGGTTAAATTTGCGCGGCGGCTGCGCCATTAGAACGACCCTCCAAAACCGGCCCGGCTGCGATGAACAAGCAGGGCATCGGCCAAAGTCAGCGCCAGCATGGCTTTGAGCACCGGCACAATGCGCGGAATGGCTGAACAGTCGTGGCGTCCGCCAATGCTGAGCCGCCGGATCTGCCCGTCAGTTGTGAGCATGGGCTGCGGCTGGTTTATGGAGGCAATGGGCTTGATGGCCGCCCTGGCGATAATGGGCGCGCCCGTGGAAATTCCGGCCAGGATGCCTCCGGCGTGGTTGCTGGAAAACCCGGCTTTGCTCTGCAAATCATTATTTTCAGAGCCCTTGCGCCCGGCAACGGCAAAACCGTCGCCGATTTCCACCCCTTTGACCGCGCCGCAGCTCATCAGCGCCTGGGCAATGCTTGCGTCCAGTTTGTCAAAAACCGGCTCGCCCAGCCCGGCCAAAAGGCCGTGCGCCTCAACCTGAACAATGCCGCCCAGCGTGTCTCCGGCTGCCCGGGCGGCTTCCACCGCCGCGTCCCACTGCGCAATCACCGAGGCCGCAGGCGCAAAATAGGCCCGCGCGGCAGCGCCGGGCACATCATCGAGCGGGGCTTGAATGCCGCCCAACTCCACTGTAAAGGCATGTAGGGAAATGCCCGCCTGGCGCAAAAGCGTTTGGGCGATGGCCCCGCCCGCCACTCTGGCCGCAGTTTCCCGACCGGAGGAGCGTCCGCCGCCGCGATGATCGCGCAGGCCGTATTTGGCCGCATAGGTGTAGTCGCCATGACCGGGGCGATATACTTCCGCCAGGTGCTCATAATCTACCGAGTGCTGGCTGGTATTGGCAATAACAAACCCAATGGGCGCGCCGGTGGTTTTGCCCTGGAACACCCCGGATAAAATTTGAACCTGGTCCGCTTCCGTGCGGGGGGTTCCCGCCGCTCCAGCCGAGCCTGGCCGCCGTTTATCCAACTCGTGCTGCAAAACGGCTTCATCAAGCTCCAAACCGGAGGGGCAACCGTCAACCACACCACCCAGAGCCGGACCGTGCGATTCGCCAAAAGTGCTCAGTCTGAACAACCGACCGAAAGTATTACCCATGCGGCATTCCTGTTCTCTGTAAAATTTCAGTCAATACTTCCGCCATATCCCGCCCGGCGTTTATCCGGTAATGCGCGGTCCGCTCATAAAGCGGCGCGCGCTCAGCCGTAACCTGGGCCATTTCTTCAGCCAGGGGCAGTTCTGTAAGCGCAGGGCGGTGATCTGCCGTCTGGGCCATAACCCTTGCCCGCAGAACCGCCAGGGGCGCTTCCAAATAAATAACCGTTCCCTGCTCGCGCATGAGTTTACAGTTGTCCGCGTCCAAAACCACGCCGCCGCCCGTGGCGATTATAGACGGTTCCGGGGCAACAGCCAAGCGCTTCAGCGCTGTTCGCTCGCGGGCGCGGAAAACCGCCCAGCCGTGCGCGGCCACCATCGCGGCAATACTCTGGCCGTGCGCTTCGGCGATGCAGACATCCAGATCGTAAAACGGCAAGCCCACAGCCTGGCCCAGCTCGCGCCCGAGCAGGCTTTTGCCCGAGCCGCGCGGCCCGATGAGGTAAATATGCGTGTTCTGTGCCGGTTTTATTGTCATTATCGTATACCTTTCGGGGCCTTATCGCATACCTTTCGGTCGCACCTCCTGTGCGACACTCAAGGGTCGCTTGTGAAAAACGTGGTTTTCACTGCTGACGCTCTGCGGACCTCATCAGGAAGCCTTCGGCTGAAAAACACTTTACAGCCTCGGCTAACCGTATATAGAATGAGGTCCGGATTTTGTAAATTCAAAGTCCGGTCCCTTTTTTTTGTCAAAGGAGTTTTTTATGTCTGACTTTTCGCGCATAGAACGTCTTCCTCCCTATGTGCTGGCCTCCGTCACCGAGCTGAAAAGCCAGCTCCGCAGGCAAGGAGAAGATATCGTTGACTTCGGCATGGGCAACCCGGATTTGGGCACCCCGCCGCATATTGTGGAAAAACTCGTCGAAGCGGCCACAAAGCCCGTAAACCACCGCTATTCGCTGTCCAGGGGCATCCCCAACTTGCGCAAGGCCATCTGCGATTGGTACCGCCGCCGTTACGACGTGCACCTCGACCCCGATTCTGAAGCCATTGTGACCATGGGCGCCAAAGAGGGCCTGGCCCACCTGGCGTTTGCCATGCTGCAGCCCGGCGACGTGGTTTTTGCGCCGGACCCCACCTACCCCATCCATACCGCAGCGGCCATCATTGCCGGAGCGGACGTCCGCCGCATTCCCATCGGCAGAGGACGCGACTTTTTCAATGACCTGCTCATGGCCGTGCGCCAAACCTGGCCCCAGCCAAAGCTTCTGGTTATAAACTATCCGCACAACCCCACCGGCGAAGTCACAGATTTGGCCTTCTTCCAGAAAGTGGTCGATTTTGCCAAAGAGCACAATATCTGGGTCGTCCATGACCTGGCATACGCGGACCTGGTTTTTGACGGCTATGTTGCCCCCAGTTTCATGCAGGCCAAAGGGGCCAAAGAGGTGGGCGTGGAATTCTTCTCCATGTCCAAAAGTTACTCCATGGCAGGCTGGCGCTCCGGTTTCTGCGTCGGCAACCCCAAGCTCATCCACGCCCTGACCAGAATTAAAAGCTACCTGGACTACGGCATGTTCCAGCCCATTCAGATTGCCACCGCAGTGGCCCTGAACGGCCCGCAGGAGTGTGTAACCGAAATAGCTGATGTCTACCGGCAACGCCGTGACGTGCTCATTGACGGGCTCAACCGCATCGGCTGGAAAGTGCCTGCGCCCAAAGCCACCATGTTCGTCTGGGCGCAAATACCCGAAGAATTCCGCCATCTGGGGTCGGTTGAGTTTTCCAAACTGCTGGTCCGTGAAGCCAAGGTGGCGGTCTCGCCCGGTTTGGGTTTCGGCCCCTACGGCGACGACCATGTGCGCTTTGCGCTCATTGAAAACGAGCACCGCACCAAGCAGGCCATCCGCGGCATTAAAAAGGCCCTGACCGCCGGTGTGTAAGTGCCTGTAGCGTTTCACCATTATTTGTCTATTCGGGCATATGCATGTATACAGAAGAAATGCTCCGGCTGAAAATTATGTGAACTAGAGCATTTTAACCTTGAAATTATATATTGGAGAAATGCTCTGGCGCCGCCAGGATGGCGGCAGCCGCGCGCGGTTAAGCAGCGCGAGCCTTTCGCAAAATCGCTTTGGATTTTGCGCATTTATAAAGGGAAATGTCTTTTTGCTGCTTGGCTTTAAAGATAGCGTTTGGTATTCAAATTTTGTAATATTTCAAAGTTAAACTGCTCTAAAAGGGAGTTGAAAGTTTTAAAATGGACAAATCACCGATGTTGATCGGCCTGGCCGGGTACGGCACCGTGGGTTCAGGCCTGGCTGAGGTACTGCACACCAACAAAGACTGCATCATGCGCCGTCTGGGGCGTGAAATCCGCATCAAGCATGTGCTTGAGCTCAATGAAGCCAAAGTACGGCAAAGCCCTTTTCTGGACAAAAATGTGACTGTGAGCCGCGACCCGGCCGACATGTATAATGATCCGGAAATCAGCTTGATTGTCGAACTCATGGGCGGCATTGATTTTCCCTCCCAAGTCATTCGCAGCGCTCTGGAAGCCGGTAAGCACGTGGTCACCGCCAACAAGGCGCTGCTGGCCGAAGTGGGCGCCGACCTGTTTGCGCTGGCCGCGGCCAAAGGGCTGACTCTCGGCTATGAAGCCAGCGTGTGCGGAGCCATTCCCATTGTGCAGGCCTTGCGCGAGAGCCTGGCCGGTAACAAGGTCGACAGCATCATGGGCATCCTCAACGGCACCTCCAACTTCATCCTTTCGGAGATGAGCACCAGGGGCATGCCCTTTGATGTGGCGCTCAAGGAAGCCCAGGAACTCGGTTATGCCGAAGCTATCCCCACCCTGGACATTGAGGGCATAGACGCCGCCCACAAGCTGACCCTGCTCATCCGCCTGGCCTACGGCGTGGATTACCCGTTCAGCCAACTGGCCGTATCCGGCATTAGCGGCATGGACCCCATGGACATCGCTTTTGCCCGCGAATTCGGCTACCGGATCAAGCTGGTGGGTCTGGCCCGCAATGTGGATGGCCGCATTGAAGCCGGAGTTTTC
>CAZNBK010000202.1:0-5074 GCA_964571105.1 uncultured Desulfovibrionaceae bacterium | reverse complement strand
GCCAAGGTGCTGCTGCGCCCCGAAGACTTAAAAGTGGCCGCGCCCCGGGTCAATGACGAGTTCACCCACGGCCTGCTGGCCGGGCCGCATTTCATGGGGCACATCAAAGAAACCGTATACAAAGGCGCCACCGTGGACATTCTCATCCGCCTGGATAACGGACGCGAGCTCATGGCCGCCGAATTTTTCAACGAAGACGACGAAGACATCAACTATACCCCGGGCGAACGCGTGGCCGTGGCCTGGGTTGACGGTTGGGAAGTGGTGCTCAAAGACGAAGAAGCCGTGCCGCCGCCCGCCCCTGATCCCGCAAGCGAGGCCAATCCGTGACCAACAGCCGCTTTGCCCGCACCAGCATTATTGTAACGGCCCTGTGGCTGGCCGTGTTTGCCCTGATTCCGGCAGGTCTGCTGTTTCTGGTCACTTTTCTCACCCGCGACCAGGCCGCCTATGCCGCCCTGCCCCTGACCCTGCAAAACTATCTCGATCTGCTTGATCCGTCTTTCCTGAAAATTTTCACCGACTCGGTCTGGCTGGCTTTTGGCGCTACCCTGCTCTGCCTGTTCATCGGCTACCCCTTTGCCTATGCACTCTGCTCGGTAACGCCGCGCCTGCGCTCCTGGCTGCTCCTGCTGGTCATCATCCCCTTTTGGACCAGCTCTCTGGTGCGCACCTACGCGCTGATGATCATGCTCAAAACCAACGGTATGCTGAGCATGTTCCTGGAATTTACGGGCATTATCGATGAACCGCTGTCCCTGCTTTACACCGAAGCCGCCGTATTTATCGGCCTGTCCTACAACCTGCTGCCGTTTATGATTCTGCCCCTGTACGCTTCCATTGAAAAAATGGACCGCCGCCTGCTGGACGCAGCCCAAGATTTGGGGGCAAACCAGCTCACGGCCTTCTGGCACATTACCCTGCCCCTGACCATGCCCGGCATCATGGCCGGGTGTATGCTGGTTTTTCTGCCGGGCTTGAGCATGTTCTACGTACCGGAAGTGTTGGGCGGCTCCAAAGGCATGCTCCTCGGCAACTTCATCAAAAATCAGTTCCTGGTGGCCCACAACTGGCCGTTGGGCGCAACCGGGTCCATGGTCATGACCTTGTTCATGATCGTACTCATTATCCTGTATAAATGGAGCGCCCGGCGCGCGGTCCGTTCCGGCGAAGAAGACGCCGAAGCCGGGGCAGGGCTCGCCATTTCCGGAGGCAAAGCATGAGCAAATATATACTCCGGGGCTGGCTGTGGCTGGTCTATGCGTTCCTGTATGTGCCCATCCTGGTGGTCATTGTCTATTCTTTCAATGACGCCAAATATTCCACATCCTGGAAGGGCTTTACCTTGAAGTGGTATGCCCTGTGCCTGAAAAACACCGCACTCATCGACTCGGCCCTCAATTCCCTGACCGTGGGCGCGGTTTCCGCCACCCTGGCCACCATTCTGGGCACCCTGGCCGCCCTGGTGCTCTCGCGGCACTCATTTTCCGGCAAACGCCTGCTTTACGGCGGCATTTACGTGCTCACCGTGTCCCCGGACATCGTCATGGGCATTTCCCTGCTGATCTTCTTCATCAGCATCAAACTGCCCCTGGGCTTCATTTCCCTGGTCACCGCCCACATCACCCTGGCCCTGCCCTTTGTCATCCTCACCGTGCTGGCCCGTTTCGCCAAATTCGACAACAGCCTCATTGAAGCGGCCAAAGACCTGGGCGCCTCGGAATTCAAAGCGTTCCGCTATATCATCCTGCCCCTGATCATGCCATCGGTGGCCGCAGGCTGGCTGCTGGCCTTCACCCTGTCCGTGGACGATGTGCTCATCAGCTTCTTTGTGGCCGGGCCGGGCTATGAAATCTTACCTTTAAAAATTTACTCCATGGTCAGGCTTGGAGTTAAACCGGACATCAACGCCCTGTCGGCCATCATGTTCGCGGCCACGGTGGTGCTCATCCTCCTGGCCCAGCTGTTTATGAGCAAAAGCAAAAAAGCAACCCATACAAATTCTGCATACAAGTGAGGGAAAAATGAAACAACTGCGTCTTATAGTCCTGGCCCTGCTGGCCGTTTGCGCTCTGGCCGGCATTGCCCGCGCCGAAGAAGAAAAAGTGCTCAACGTCTATAACTGGTCCGAATACATCCCCCAGGAAGTCCTGGACCAATTCACGGAAGAAACCGGCATCAAGGTGGTCTATTCCACCTATGAATCCAACGAAGCCATGTACGCCAAGCTTAAACTGCTCAACGGCGAAGGCTACGACCTGGTGGTGCCCTCCACATATTTTATTGAAATGCTCAAAAATGACGGGCTGCTCCAGGAAATTAACCTGAATAAAATCAGCAATTTCAAGCTGCTCATGCCCCGCCTGCTCGATCAACCCTTTGACCCCAAAAATAAATACACCGTGCCCTATATGTGGGGCAGCACCGGCATTGTGTACAACCGCAAATATATTGACCCCACCTTTGTCAAATCCTGGAAAGACCTGCTCCGCCCGGAATTTAAAGACCGGCTGCTGATCAGCGATGACCTGCGCGACACCCTGGGCATGGCCCTCTTAGCCACCGGCCATTCCAGCAACAGCACCAGCGAAGACGATATTGCCGAAGCCTATGAATTCCTGCGCCAGCTCAAAGACTCGGTGCGCGTTTTCGATATCACTTCCACCAAGCAAAACCTGGTGTCCGAGGAAGTTTACGTGGCCATGTGCTGGAACGGCGACGCTTTTGTGGCCTGGGAAGAAAACGAAGACCTCAAATTCGTTTACCCCGAAGAAGGCGCCCTGATCTGGATCGACAGCTTCGCCATCCCGGTCAAAGCCGAGCACCCGGACAACGCCCACAAATTCATCGACTTCATGCTCCGCCCGGAAATCAGCGCGGCGGTTGTCGAAGAATTCCGCTACTCTCCGGCCGGCGAAGCCACCCTGGAACTGCTTCCCGAAGAAATGCGCCGCACCCGCACCATTGCCCCTACCGACGCCGATCTCACCAACAGTGAAATCACCCTGAGCGTGGGCGATGCCCTGCAAATCTACGAAAAATACTGGGAACGCTTTAAGACCGACCAATAATTTAACGGGAGGGGAAACCAAAAGGGAATGATTCCCTTTAGGTTTCCCCTCCCGAACCCTCCCCTTCCTTAACCCGGCAGGGAATAATCTCACGCTGCCCCAAGCGCAACGAAGAATATATCTTGATGCAAGCTTTGAGGCGACATTAAGCCTGGGTTGTGCAGAGGTTGTTTTTTAAGATGGATTCTTCGCTGCGCTTAAAATGACAGCGCTTGTTAGCCACATTTCCTGCTGGCAATGATTTCTTCCAGCCAGCCGTAAAACTTTAGAAACTGGCCGGTTTGTTCAAAACATGACCGCGCATGCTCATGCACTGCCCGCCGTAAATTTTGGAATTCGCCTTCCGGCAAGGCCAGCAAACGTCTGAGCACAGCAGCAAAACCCGACGCCCCTGATTCATGATCAATCAGCAGGTCGCGGTGTTTTTCAGGCCAAATCTCCGGCACACCGCCGGAAGCCCTGGCCACGGGCACAAGTCCGTGCGCCATGGCCTCTTCCAAAGCAATGCCCAAGGGCTCACAAATAGTTGGTAAAACAAAAATATCCGCGTTTTTCAAATAATCGCCAACATTAGTCGTAAAACCAACGAACCGCACGCATGAGGCCAGCCCTTGCCGCTCCACCAGTTGCTCTAAATTCCGCCGTTCCGGGCCGTCACCCGCGAGCGTCAAGCGAAAGGCTACCCCCTCCCCGCGCAAAACAGCCAATGCTTCCAAAAGCTCGGCATGCCGCTTCGCCTTGGTCAGCTGGCTGGTGGTTATGATATGCGGAACCTCCCCCCGCGGACGATCGGCAAAGTCGGGAATCACTGTCCCCGGCCAGATAGCGATTTTATTGTATTTTGCCGTGAAGGGCACGTTTACTTGAAATTGCTCCAGCACAAATTGACTACAGCACATATAATTTGGCTGGAGCAGCCTTGCCTCCAGCCGGGTTTTCAGCGAGACCCGAATATCGCGTGGCGCCCCGATGCGATGCACCACCGGGATTTTGCATAGCCACGCGGCAAGACCGGCTGTCCGCAAATCCTTTCCCACGTTCACAACTACAATATCAATGCCGTTGTCTTTAAAGTAGTTGCGGTAAAAGGCTATTGCTGAAGGATTGAAATCAAAACCGCTTCTGTGCCGCTGCGCTGTCAAGCCGCGTGCAAGCGCTTTATTTATGAATACAGGATCATGTCCGAAGATACTCGCCTGGTGCCCGGCCTCCATAAAGCTCTTGGCCATGTCCAGACACCAAGTCTTAACGCCGCCCCAGGCGTATGCATTATTTACGAAAACTATCCGCATGGAAAACCAAAAACGCCTGCAGCACATATAACCAATGCACTGCAAGCAAGGCACTTTAAAGTGCTGCTTAATTACTGTCCGGTTGTTAAATCAGCGTCCCAAGCCGCAAAAAAATCCTTCCCCCGGATAAGGTCGCCCCAAAGCGTGAAAAAATCCGCGTAGGCATCGGGAGAGCGGGAAAAATAATCCGCAAACACCAGGCGCTGCCCCTGACTGCCGCCCATGACCAGGTCATTGTCGGCGCGGCTGAAGTCGTACGCGGCATGGTCGAACTCAAATTGAATCTGCCCAATGCCGTCCAGATTATAAGCCACTTCCTGCCCGGCTTCGGGCTCACTGATTACAATTCTACCGGGGTACGGCTCTTCGGGCTGCGGCGCGGACAATGTGCAACCGGACACGAACAACAGCAACAAACTTAAACCGCAAAAACGGGCCAGCAAACGAAACTCCTTGTGCATGCGAATCCTCCTGGAGCAGTTTAATTTTGAAACTTTACAAAATTTGAATGCCAAACGCTGCCTTTAAAACCAAAAGGCAAAAACATATTTCCCTTATAACTCCGCAAAATATAAGATGATTTTGCGAAAGGCACGCGCTGCTTGCCTTTATCGTATACCTCTCGGCTCGGCGTCCTGCCTTGCACTCGAGGGTCACTCACAAAAAGCGCCTCCAGCGGCGGAGCAGCCGTTGCCCGAGTGCGCAAGCAAA
>CAZNBK010000201.1:1531-5087 GCA_964571105.1 uncultured Desulfovibrionaceae bacterium | reverse complement strand
CTGGTCAATATCCGTAGGCATCTGCATGAAAACCCTGAACTTGGCTTTGAAGAACGCAAAGACCGGTTTTTAAATTGGCCGGAAGTTAGGCTGATGCAAGAATCCGGCGTGGTGGACACCGCAGCGCATTCTTTATGGCATGACAAGGTTTTCGCCGGGCCGGAATATGCGTGGCTGTGCAAGCCTGGCCGCCGTGGGCGGACTTTTGACCGGGCGCGCGGCGAGATACTCTGGGGGATGCCGTTCTTTCGCCTGGAACCGGCCTTGACCGCCAGGGCCTTCATACCTTCCCGGCGTCTTTTGGATGCTGTGGGCGGTGGTGCCGCAGAATAAAGTGGCGGCCAACGCTTTTTTTCAGGATGCCGGTAACGTTGAGGCGCTGGAACGTTTGTTGGCCGGTTTTACCCCTGATCAGCTGGGCTGTCTGGAAAGCGAAGAGGACATGCAACGGCGCTGGGAAGATGAATTTGCCGCCTGCAAGGAAAAGCTTGAAAAAGAAACGGGCCGCCCGGCCAGAACTTGGTGCTGGCCCTGGGGCAGGTTTTCCGCAGAATCACGGGAAGCGGCCAAAAAGGCCGGGTTTGCGGTGTTCGTGACCACGGCTCTCGGCTCCAATCGTCCTGGCTTGCCGGAAGCGGTCAAGCGCCTGAATATCAAGGTGCGCAGCGCGGAGAGTTTGTTGCGGCGCTTAAATCTATACAACCATCCCATTATCGCCGATATCTATCAGAACTTGCAGTTTAAATGGAAGTTTAAGCGGCGGGCCAAGTCTTAAGCCACAAGTCCGACCACTCATGAATCAGAAAAACGACGAATACGACGTGATTGTGCTTGGGGCAGGCCCTGCCGGGCTGGTTGCCGCAGCTGGCGCTGTGCAGCGTGGGGCGCGGGCGCTGATTTTGGATAAAGCCGCAAAAGCGGGCCGGAAGCTGCTCATTTCCGGCGGCGGCAAAGGCAATGTCACCAATCTTTCTGTTACCTGCAACGATTATGTGGGGGAAGACCCGGAGTTCGCGGCCTCGGCGCTTAAGCGTTGCACGCCTGAAATGTTTCTGGCGCGTTTGCGCAAATCGGGCATAGCCGTTGAAGAGCGCGAGGAAGGAAGAATTTTTTGTCGGCGCAGCGCCAAAGATGTGTTGGATATGTTGACGAGTTCTTTGGCAAACGCCAGGTGCGCCCAAAAATATCAGACGCATATTTCCGGGATAAGGCATTCAGCTGGCCGTTTTTTGCTTTACACCGATAAAGGGGATTTCTGCGCGCGGCGGCTTGTGCTGGCCACCGGCAGCCCGGCCTGGCCGCAATGCGGCGCGGACGCCTCCGGTTTGGAACTGGCCCGGAGCCTGGGGCACCGGATAATCGCCCCCCGCCCGGTGCTGGCGCCGTTTGTGCTGCCCCCGGCGTCGCCGTTGCGCGGTTTGGCCGGAATCAGCGTGCAGGCAACAGTTAATTGCGCTTTGCCGGATGCGCCGTCGTTTACCGAGCCGCTGCTGTTTACCCACCAGGGAATCAGCGGCCCGGCCATACTCCAGATTTCCTGCTATTGGAGGCCGGGAACCGACCTGCGGATTGATTTTTTGCCGCAGGGCGATCTGCGGGCTCTTCTGGATGGGACCAAAGGAAAGGCTACGCCCCTGTCCATTCTCAACCGCCACTTGCCGGACAGGTTGAGCCGCGCGCTGCTGCCGGAAGACCTCTCCGCCCGCCGAGCTGCGGAATTATCCAAAGCGCACAGGCAGATGGTTGCCGATGCCGTGCATGCCCATATTGTGCAACCTTTGCGCAGCGAAGGCATGGGCAGGGCGGAAGCTGCCGCCGGAGGTGTGGCTACCGCGGACGTTAATCCGCAGCGCCTGGAAAGTTTACTGCTGCCGGGGCTGTTTTTTTGCGGAGAAGTGCTGGATATCACCGGGCGGCTGGGCGGATATAATCTGCATTGGGCCTGGGCTTCCGGCGCTGTGGTCGGGGAAAGTCTTTAGCAGCCATACGGAAAAATCTTGCTTCTGCGCCGGTTTCCAATCAACCTCGGCAGTCGTCCTTTTCTCTGATGAACGCTTCCACATAATCGGCAAAAGCCCCCACCCCGGCAGGCAGGTCTTCCGGCCAGGCAAAACCCGACGCCGGGAGTTGGGTACGATTTTTTTCGGCCTGCGCTCCAAGCTCTTTAAGTATGGATGCCAGTTTTGGCACATCCGCCGGATCGTCAATGACCTGCCGGGTCGGCAGAAAATAGGACGAGCCGTTGAATTTTGAACTCATGGTCGGCAGCCCCACGGCCAAAGCCTCCAGCACGGCATTGGAGCAGGGGTCGAAATAGGTGGGCAGGGCAAATATATCCATGGCCTTAAGATAGCCGGGCATGTCATCCACCCGGCCCAGAAAGTGAACGCGGTTTGCCACGCCAAGGCTTGCGGCCAGGCGGTCCTGCTTGCCGTGCTTTCTGCCTCCGGCAACATAAAGATGATAGGTGTCCGGAAGGCTTTGCAGGGCGCGGATCAGATAATCCGTGCCTTTAATGGTGTAATTGGTGCCCGCATGCCCGATGGCCAGGGTGGCAGCCGCGATGTCTAGTTTGAGGCGGGCCGCGCTTTTTTCTGTTTCCGTCGGGGGAGTAAAGCGGGTCAGGTCGGGCTGGTTATAGATGATGTCAATGCGGCTCAGGCCGAAGCATTCGGCTACATAATCGCGCATCATATGGGAAACGGCCACAACGCGGGTCTGCGGATTATAGCGTTTGCGTTCCAGCCAGTAGTCAAAGATATGGTGGGGGCAGAGTTTGTGGCGGATTTTGAGCCTCAGCCGCTGCCAGCCCTGCCGGGCCATTTCCATGCAGGCGCGGTATTTGGGCGCCGGGCCGCCGCCAACCCGCATGATGTCTTGCTTAAAGGTCTTGCCCAGGCCGATCACGCAGTCATATTGCTGCTGCTGGCGCAGTTTTTCCGCCCGCAGGGCAAAGCTGACCGCTTTACAGACGCGGAACAGGCCGATGCGGCCCACCTTGCGGATGGTTACGCCGGGAGGGGGGGCAGCGTCTTGCTTGGCGCAGATAAAATCAACCAGATGGCCGCGTTTGCCCAACTCGGCAGCCAGATTGTAGCCGAACTGCTCCGCCCCGCCATAGCGGGAAAAACGGGGCAGCATAACGGCAATCCGCCGGGGAGCGCGGTTCTGGCCGGAAGAGGTCATGATGGTCGACCGCGCATCCGCTTATTTGTTCATGGTATCGAAAAAGTCTTGGTTGCTCTTGGTGCCTTTTATCTTGTCGAGCAGGAATTCCATGCTGTCGATGGGCCCCATGGGCGAGAGAATCTTGCGCAGAATCCAGATGCGGTTCAGGACTTCTTCGCTCATGAGCAATTCTTCTTTACGGGTGCCGGTGCGGTTGATGTCAAAGGCCGGGAAGACGCGCTTTTCAGCCAGGTGATGGTCAAGATAGATTTCCATGTTGCCGGTGCCCTTGAATTCTTCAAAGATAACTTCATCCATGCGGGAACCCGTATCAATGAGGGCCGTGGCAATAATGGTCAGGCTGCCGCCTTCTTCAATGTTGCGTGCT
>CAZNBK010000201.1:0-1521 GCA_964571105.1 uncultured Desulfovibrionaceae bacterium | reverse complement strand
TTGGGCCGCTGCAGGGCGTTGGCGTCCAGACCGCCGGAGAGCACCCGACCGGAAGACGGGGCCACGGCGTTGTAGGCCCGGCCCAGGCGGGTGATGGAGTCCAGCAGAATGACCACATCCTGCTTGCGTTCCACCAAGCGTTTGGCCTTTTCCAGGACCATTTCACAAACCTGAACATGGCGGGTGGGCGGCTCGTCAAAGGTGGAGCTGATCACCTCGGCGTTTTTAACCGTGCGTTCCATATCGGTCACTTCTTCGGGGCGCTCGTCAATGAGCAGCACGATTAAGTAAACGTCGGGGTTGTTGGCATTGATGGAATTGGCCATGTTTTGCAGGAGCATGGTTTTGCCGGTGCGGGGCGGGGCCACGATAATGCCGCGCTGGCCGCGTCCGATGGGGGACATCATGTCGATGATGCGGGAAGAATAGTTTTCTGCGCCGTTTTCCATGCGCAGGGGGTCGTTGGGATATATGGGGGTGAGGTTGTCGAAGAGAACGAGGTTTTTGGCGTTTTCAGGGGGTTCAAAGCCGATTTCGTTGACTTTGAGGAGCGCGAAATAGCGTTCGCCTTCTTTGGGCGGCCTGATCTGCCCGGAGACAACATCTCCCTTGCGCAGGCAGAAACGCCGGATTTGCGAGGGCGAGACATAAATATCATCCGGCCCCGGCATGTAGCTGTATAGCGGGGAGCGCAGGAACCCGAAGCCGTCGGGCAAAATTTCCAGAACCCCGTCTCCGAAGATGGAGCCGTTTTGGGCGGCGCGTCCTTGCAGCAGGTCAAAAATTAATTCCTGCTTGCGCATGGAGCTTGCGTTTTCGATGTTCAGTTCTTCGGCCAGCTCCATCAGCTCGGCCATACTCTTGGTTTTAAGTTCACTTAAATTCATAAAGTCTCTCAAAAACAGTGAAAGAGGGTGATAGATTGAAGGAGCGGCATTTTGCCGCAAGTAACAACGTAATTTTCAATATTAGAACTCACGGAAAATCTCCGTAAGCAAAATAGGGCAGATTCTAGGAAATATCACAGATATCAGCATCCGGCTCAGCGCGCACTCAACTGGGCGCAAGGAAAAAGTATAACCTTATGTATGATTCTTGCCGACTCCGGTATGGAGCAAGCATAATACGAAGAATACACGGATTGTTTGGATAATGGCTAATTACAGCCAGTGAGTATCTAGCGCAGCTTTATTGTTTTGGCAAGGGGTAAGCCAAAAAATGTTCTAATTTCCCTTTGCCGCTGCAACACGCCCATTTCCGGCGGCTGCTGCCCCTGCGGCGATAATGGCGCTGAACAGCCCGTTGATGCGCTCAACCACTTCCTCGGGAGTGCAGGACCAAATATGGGCCAGTTCCAGGCTTACAAAGCTCATGGCCTGCTCGAGCAGACGTTTCTCTCCAAAAGACAACTCTTTTACACTGGAAAGCAAGATCAGTTCTTTGATTATGCCCGAGACCGCATGCAATGTGCCCTGCTTCAGCCGCTCGTTATATTCGCGCTGACGGCGATTCCAGTTCTGC
>CAZNBK010000200.1:0-5092 GCA_964571105.1 uncultured Desulfovibrionaceae bacterium | reverse complement strand
ATGCCTTTGCCCATGAATCCGGCATTCACCAGGACGGCATGCTGAAGCACCGCGGGACTTATGAGATCATGACTCCGGAATCCATTGGTAAAACCGAAACAGAGCTGGTGCTGGGCAAACACTCCGGTCGCAGTGCAGTTAAAGCAAAACTTCAAGGGTTGGGCTACAACCTGGACGATGAGCAATTGAGCATTGTCTTGGAAGCAATTAAGCGCCTGGGTTCACTCAAATCCGATGTATATGACGAAGACCTGGACGCCCTGGTGCTGGAAGAAGTTTACCGGCTTCCCGATGATTTCAAACTGGAGAATTTATCTTTGATTTGCGGCACAACGGGAGTTCCCCCCACGGCAGCGCTGGAGATGAATGTCTGCGGCGAAAGCAAACGCCATGCCGCCTTTGGCGTGGGCCCGGTAGATGCGGTCTTTAACACCATCACCCACATAGCCGGGCGCACCCCCAAATTAGCCCGTTATTCGGTGAACGCCCTGACCGGCGGCACCGATGCCCAGGGCGAAGTGACCGTAATTATGGAAGACAGCGGCTGCTCGGCCATTGGCCGCGGGGCAGACCCGGATATTATTGTAGCCAGCGCCAAGGCGTATATCAACGCCCTGAACCGGCTGGTCAAGCTGGAGCAACAAGGGGTCAAAATTACCAACCAGTAACGGCCCTGTCCGCGTCGGCCGGCACTCACCAAGGAGCCGGTCGACGCGGCGCTGAAACGATTTTAATCCGACTTTGTGATTTTTTTAACAAATTACCCATTGGCAGGAGAGCCGCTCCATAGTAAAAATTCTATGGAAGCCATCGCATAATCAACTCCTGATAGGTCCGGGGATGGCCCTGGAAAGGTATGTTTATGAACAAAAACTTAGTCCAAAAAATTCTGCAGCCGCACACCGAACAAGAGGTTGTGCCCGGCAGCATCATTACCGCACGAATATCCATGGCTTTGGCCAACGATATCACCGCCCCACTGGCGATCAAAAGTTTCCGCGCCATGGGCGCCAGCCGGGTCTTTGCTCAAGACCGGGTGGCTCTGGTCATGGATCACTTTACCCCGCAAAAAGACATTGCCTCGGCCATGCAGGTGAAAGTTGCCCGCGAATTTGCTGCGGAAATGGGCATTACTCACTTTTATGAAAACGGCCGGGTGGGCGTTGAACACGCCCTGCTCCCTGAGCTTGGGCTGGTAGGCCCCGGTGACGTGGTGGTGGGCGCCGACAGCCACACCTGCACTTATGGCGCTCTGGGCGCGTTCGCCACGGGGTTTGGCTCCACAGACCTGGCTGCGGCCATGGCTCTGGGCGAAACCTGGTTCAAGGTGCCGGAATCCATTCTGGTTATTTATAACGGTAGTCTGCCGCAATATGTCGGCGGTAAAGACCTCATCCTCAAGCTTATCGGGGAAATCGGTGTGGACGGCGCCCGCTATCAGGCCCTGGAGTTCTCCGGCAGCACCATCAAGGAATTATCCATGGACGCCAGGCTGACCATGTCCAACATGGCCATTGAGGCCGGCGGTAAGACAGGGCTGTTCCCGGTGGATGAAATTACCCTGGCCTATGCCAAAGCGGCTGGACGCAAAGGAGATCGGGCATTTACTGCGGATTCCGGCGCGGAATATCTCCGGGAAATCAGCATTGATGTTTCCGCAATGGAGCCGGTGGTGGCCTGCCCGCACCAGCCGGACAACGTCAAGCCGGTATCCGAGGTTGTGGGCGTGGCTATCCAGCAAGTGGTGATCGGCTCCTGCACCAACGGGCGCATTGAAGACATGCGCCAAGCCGCTGAAATTCTGCGCGGGCGGCAGGTGTCTGAAAAGGTGCGCTGCATTGTGCTTCCGGCTACACCCGGCATTTGGAAACAAGCCCTGGCCGAAGGGCTAATTGAGATATTTATGGAAGCGGGCTGCATTGTCGGCCCGGCTACCTGCGGACCCTGCCTGGGCGGGCACATGGGCATTCTGGCTGACGGAGCGGTGGCCACCACCAACCGTAACTTCCGAGGCCGCATGGGCAGTCTGGAGTCCGAAGTTTTTCTGGCCAACCCGGCTGTGGCTGCGGCCTCGGCGGTGGCCGGTGAAGTCTGCCATCCCGGAAAATTATAACCGGCATAATTCAGGAGTATTGCTATGACCATTGCAGGAACCGTCCACAGGCTGGGCGATCATATAGACACCGATGCGATTATTCCGGCCCGTTTTCTGGTGACCACGGATGTGGCCGAACTGGGCTCGCACTGTATGGATGGGCTGGAAGAAGGCTGGGGCAAACGTATCAAGCCGGGCGACATCATTGTGGCCGGGCGCAATTTCGGCTGCGGCTCTTCCCGCGAGCATGCCCCGCTGGCCATTTTGGGCGCGGGCATTCCGGTGGTTGCGGCGCACAGCTTTGCGCGCATTTTTTATCGCAATGCCTTTAACATGGGCCTCTTGCCCATAGAACTCGGCGATGCCGTGGCCGATATTCACGAAGGCGACAAGCTGGACATCGATCTGGACAAAGGCTTAATTGAAAATGAGACCACCGGGGTAACCATTTCCTTCCCGCCTTTGCCTCCGGCCATGCTGGAGCTGTTGCAAGGCGGCGGCCTCATTGAATATGTAAAGCGAAAACTTGCGGCCCGGAAAGCGGTTTAACTGTAATAAAGGCATGATAATGAACAAGCATATCTGTGTTTTGCCCGGCGACGGCATCGGCCCGGAGGTGACCGCCCAGGCTGTGCGGGTTCTCAAGGCCGTGGCTGAAAAGTTCAAGCACAACTTTACCTATGATCGGGCGCTGATTGGCGGCGCAGCCATTGATGCCGCAGGAACGCCTCTGCCCGAGGAAACTTTGCAGGCTTGTCGCAAGGCTGATGCCGTGCTGCTGGGCGCAGTGGGCGGTCCCAAATGGGATAACCTGGATGCCAACCGCCCGGAAGCCGGACTACTGGCTGTGCGCAAAGCACTCGACCTGTACGCCAACTTTAGGCCCGCCCTGCTTTACCCCGAACTGGCCGCATCCTGCCCGTTGCGCCCGGAATTGACCGCCAATGGCCTGGACGTGTTTATTGTTCGCGAGCTGACCGGCGATGTTTATTTCGGGCAACCTGCCGGGCGGGAAATCCGCGACCAACAGCGCGTGGCGTATAACAATATGATTTATTCCGAAAACGAGGTCCGCCGCATTGCGCGCATGGCTTTTCAGGTCGCTCAAGGGCGCAAAAAGCGCCTCTGCTCCGTGGACAAAGCCAATGTTTTGGATGTTTCGCGCCTCTGGCGCGAGGTGGTGATTGAAACCAGCGCCGAATACCCGGATGTGGCACTCAGCCACCTGTATATAGATAATGCGGCCATGCAGCTGGTGGTTAACCCCGGTCAGTTTGACGTGATCGTTACCGGCAATCTTTTTGGCGACATTCTCTCCGATGAAGCTTCGGTAATTACCGGGTCCATCGGCATGCTGCCCTCGGCCAGCCTGGGCGAGCAGACTGCTCTGTACGAACCCATTCACGGCTCGGCTCCGGACATTGCCGGGCAGGATAAAGCCAATCCCCTGGCGACCATTTTATCTGCGGCCATGCTGCTGCGCTATTCCTTTAAACTGGAAAGCGAGGCGCAGGCCGTGGAAAATGCGGTCAGACAGGTCCTGGCCCAGGGTTATCGCACCGGCGACATTATGGGGCCGGGCGGAGGGGAGCTGGTGGGTTGTGCCCGCATGGGCGAGCTGACGGTGGAAAAAATCTAACACATCGTTGCACTCGGTTGCCAGGCAACCATGAGTGCTTGAGAATATATTATCTAGCGGGGAATGTTTCTATGCAAATAACCGGCGCGCAAATATTGCTGGAATGCCTGAAAAAAGAAGGCGTGAGCGTTGTCTTCGGTTATCCTGGGGGCGCGGTCCTGGATATTTATCACGAGCTGCCGCGGCATCCGGAAATACGCCACATCCTGGTCCGGCACGAGCAAGGCGCGGTACATGCCGCAGACGGCTATGCCCGGGCCTCTGGCGAGGTGGGCTGTGCCCTGGTCACTTCAGGACCGGGGGCGACCAATGCGGTTACCGGCATTGCCACGGCCTATTGCGATTCCATACCGCTGGTGGTCTTTACCGGGCAGGTGGCCCGCGCGCTCATCGGCAATGACGCCTTTCAGGAAGTGGATATCGTGGGCATTACCCGGCCTTGCACCAAGCATAATTATCTGGTGGAGCAGGTGGAAGATTTGCCGCGCATAATCAAGGAAGCCTTTCACATTGCCCGCACCGGCAGGCCCGGCCCGGTGCTGGTGGACCTGCCCAAAGATGTGGTTCAGGCCAGGGCAGATTTGTCCACGCCCGGAAAAGTCGCCTTGCGCAGCTATAACCCCAGCACCCGCCCCAACCCAGGGCAATTGCGGCGCGCGGCAGACCTTCTTGCGGAATCATCCAGGCCGCTATTTATTATCGGCGGCGGGGTGATCGCTGCCGGTGCGCACGAAGAAGTGGCCATACTGGCCCGTCAGTTCAAAATTCCGGTCACCGGCACCCTGCTCGGCCTGGGCGGATTTCCCGGGCATGACCCGCTATGGCTCGGCATGCTCGGCATGCACGGCACTGTGGCCGCCAACCGCGCGGTGAACCAGGCCGACCTGATCCTGGCCGTGGGCATGCGCTTTGACGATCGGGTTACGGGAAAAATTTCCGCTTTCGCGCCCCAGGCCCGCATCGTTCATATAGACATAGACCCCTCCTCCATCGGCAAAAACGTATCCGTGGATGTGCCCATTGTCTGTGACTGCCGCAAAGGCTTGCAGGGGCTGTGGGATATCTGCCGGGCAAACCCGGCCCTGGCTACACCCGACTTTGTTCCTCTGGCGGAAACGAGCGGCTGGCTTAAAACCGTGGCTGGCTGGCAAAACGATTTTCCGCTTGTTTATGGAAGCGGCCCGGCAATCAAGCCGCAGCATGTGGTCAAGCTCATAGACGAGATTACCGAAGGCCAGGCCCTGATTTGCACGGAAGTAGGCCAAAATCAGATGTGGGCGGCCCAGTTTTATGGGTTTGACGAGCCGCGTACCCTGCTCACTTCCGGCGGCCTGGGCACCATGGGCTATGGCTTGCCC
>CAZNBK010000199.1:0-5093 GCA_964571105.1 uncultured Desulfovibrionaceae bacterium | reverse complement strand
GACGCACCCGCCCAAAGCAGCAGCGAAGGCTCCGGCGCTCTGGACATTGAAATCAGCTCCCTGGACCTGAGCAACGCGGACATCACCTACCGGGACCTGTCCACGGGGCAGTCATATCAGATCAAGCAGTTCAATTTTACCGGAGAAAACCTGCGGGCCGGGCATGACTTTAATCTGGAAATTTCCGGCCTGCTCGTGGCCGCCAAAGAGCAATTCAGCTCAGGCTTTAAAGCCGCAGCCAAAGGCCAGGTGGACCCGGTCGCGCTCACCGGCATGATCCCCGAATTGACGCTGGACATCAACGCCGAAGGCCCGGGCATCCCCGGCGGCAAAGCTGCGGCCGCGTTCAAGGGCGGGCTGGATGCCTCGCAGGGCATGGCCTTGCTGAAACTGACCATTGACAGCCTTACGGCAGAAGCCATGGACGCCAAAATAAACCTGTCCGGTCGGGCCGACATTCCGCAAGATTACACGCAGATTTTTCTGTCCGTGTCCGACTTGAGCGTGGAAGGTTTTGGCGGCGCCAAAATCAATTTCAAGGGCGACATCAGTCCGCTGGCCATGAAAGGCCAGGGCGATCTGTCTTTATCCGCGTCTTTGAAAAAAGTGCTGGCCGCGCTTGACTCGCCCCTGCAAACCCAGAACCCCGCCGCGCTGGAACAGGTGGAGCTTAAAACGCCCATTCAGTTAAGCCCCGAGGCCGGAATAAGCCTCACCCAGCTTGAAGGCAGCCTGGACGGCAGCAAACTGTCCGGCAATCTGTCGTTTAATCCGGGGCAGAACGGCAAGGGACAAACCATCAATGCCGTGCTGAATCTGGATAAAATCAAGGTGGACGATTACCTGCCTGGAGGCAATGCTGCGCAAAGCTCCGGCGGCGCAGCCGGAGGCTCCGCCCAAAACGGCGGCGAGGCGGGCAAGAGCCAAGAGCCCTCCCCCCTGCTCACCACCTCCGGTAAAATTGATTTCAATGTGGGCCAGCTCACCTATGACAAATACACCTTGAGTGAGCTTAAAGGCAGTCTGGCCCTGGATAACGGGCGTATTACCCTGTCGCCCTGCTCCTTCGGGCTGTTCCAGGGCAAAGTCAATGTCACGGCCAAGGCGGATATGAGCAAAGCCCCCATGCCCGTTGCTTTGGACCTGGACGTTAAAGCGCTGGCCCTGGGCGATGCGCTCAAGGCCGTGTCCGGCGAGGCCAAAGTCACCGGCAATACCGATCTCAAGCTCAGCGTAACCGGCGCAGGCGATTCCTGGCCGTCCATCAGCAAAACCCTTGGCGGCAACGGTTCACTGGCCGTAACCAATGGGCTGATCCACCAGGTCAAGCTCATCCCCGACAGCGTCTCGCAATTGGGCGTGGCCGGTGCGGTACTGAAACCCCTGGACGGCAAGCTGGACAGCCTCACCGCCACTTTCCAGGGAAGTCAGGGCCGCTTTACCAACAACGACCTCAAAGTACTTGCCTCCATCGCCAATATAGTCGGCGCGGGCTGGTTCGACCTCGGACAAAACAGCATTAATTACGCCATGGAGGTGAGCACGGCAGGCACCAATATACCCCTGGAGATCACGGGCAGTCTGACAGCGCCGAAAATCGGTGTGGACCCGGCCAAACTATTGCAGAACAACGCCGGGCAGCTGCTGCAAAACGTGCAGGACGCGGCTGACCCGAGCAAAGCCCTGGACGGCCTGAAAGACCTGGTACCGGGCACCAGCTCCGGCTCCGGCAGCAGCGACAGCGGTTCGGGCAACGGGTCGGACAAATCGCTGAAAGAACAGGGCAAGGACGCTATCAAAGGTATTCTTGGTTTCTAGAACAGTTACCGCTCAACAAAGGCTTAGTCGAAAATAAACTTCGCTAAGCCTTTGTTGCGAGCGGCAGTGCGCGTTGCGTCATGCCGCCCGCTCAGCGCAAACGCCGGGAAAAATAAGCATATGGCACTTCTTTTCTTCCGAAAAATTCTGTTTGGCTTGGCCATGTGCATGCTCTCCGGCTTATTTCCTTTATTAACCCAGGCTCAGCCCATGCCGGACCAGGATTATGCGGCCTCGGAAGACGGGGTCATCTGCTACGGTCACGGCGCGGCTTTTGTGTTCAGCGCTCCGGCGGGCTGGGTTAATGACCGCGCCCAGGCCGAAGCCTTTGGCGTCTGCGCCGTGTTTTACCCGGCAGGCTATGACTTTTCCGCTGCCCCGGTGGTCATGTACCCCCGCCTCGGGGCTGCCCGTTCAGGCATGGACCAGGAGCAAACTGCCGATGTCTGGGCGGAAGCCGCGGTGCGGGAGCTGCAACAAAGGCCGGGGGGCAAAAACCTGTCCACAAGCAGAGGCAGCCCCCATATCAGCGGAGATGGCCGCGTCTTCGCCATCCGTTTTTTTGACAACGGACCACACCCCAATATTGCGGAAGCCGGGGCTTACACCACCCACAATGACGCGGTGTTCAGCGTAATCATGTCCGCCACGGAAGCCGGACAAAGACAAAACTATTTGCCGGATTTTTACAAAACCCTGGATATGATCATCGGCATGGATATGATCATCGGCATGGACATGGTGGATGAAAGCGGGCAGCAATAACTGCGCAATTCTACGGGAATCAGCAGCGCCACAAAATCCGGCGCAGTAAATCGCGGTCCGGGACATGCGGGTTTAAATCATAACGCACTTCCGGCAGCGGCAGCGCTTCATGCCCGGCCTGGTCGCAGCCCGGCGTATGGGCGTTGAGCGCATACCAGGCCAGATATTCCAGACTGAGCACATCCGCAACATTATAAGCCAACAAGGTTTCCAGGGCCGCCGGGTTATCCGTGTTGCAATACTCCCGCCACAGCCAGACCGCAGTCCAGCCGTCCACGCCGTCCAGTTCGTCGCGGCTCAAGCCCAGGCGCTTTTCCACCAACTTCAAACCGCCGCGCAGGCCCAAAGCCCGGAATACCGGCCGCAAATCCAGATGAGCCATGTCGCCGCCCTTGTCCAAAGGGATTTGCAACGCCCGGCGCAGAATGGGCGCGTCAAAACAACGCCCGTTCCAGGTGACCAACAACTTATAGCCCAAAATATCATCGCTGAATGCTTCCAAGTTTTGCCCTTGCACATAGGTGCGCACATGCTCGCCGTCATACAGGGCAATGCTGGTGATTTCCATGTCCTCATAGGCCAGGCCGTTGGTTTCAATGTCCACATAGGCAGCGCTGTGCCTAAAATGCGGGAAAAGACGCCACTGCTCGGAAGGGGCGAGGCGCTCGCCGAACCAAAACGCATCCCCGGCCTCCAGACGTTCCTGTGATTCGCGGACCAGGTTGCGCAAGGCCTCGGCCTTGGCCGGACCGCAGGGCAAGGGCTGAGTCAGGGCGTCACCCCAGGTGAATATCCCGCTGCCGTGCAGTTTGCGCTCAAAAGCCGGACCTACGCCGGGCAGGTGGAGGAAGCAGGTCGACAGCATATTATCCATCTTCCCCTGCGGCCTGTTCTCCTCCCGGCCAGGGCAGCTGGCGCAAAATATGCGTTTGTGCGGTAAAAAAATCCCTGGTCACCGGCTCAGGGATCTTCTTGCCCAAAAAAGCATACACCGGCAGGGTCAGGCACAAGGCTTTGAACAAATCAGCCTGGGATGGCCGCAGCACATCTTCAGGCCGGGTTATGGTGGGGTCTTCGTTGGCGGTGCAGATTTGATTAAAAACAAGGTAGCGGCGGCAGGCAAAGGGCCGCACGGGATAGACCGCGCATAACCCCTCGTTTAAAAACGGACAGGCTTTCTTGCCGTCACCCGGCTCAACCCCGCTTAAGCGCAAAAAAGCCTTGATGGCCAGCACCTCGGCCAGAGACAGGGGGATGGGCTGGCTGCAACAGGCAAAACAACCGGCTTTGCAGGCCAGGGTCCGCCCGCCTGAGGCCAGGGCCGCTTCCAGCTCTTTATGCAGACTGCGGTCCAAAAACACCGCTGCCGCAAGCACTGGCCCCAGAACAGGGTCCGCCCCGCTTTCCGGGCAGGCAGCCCGGAGTTCGGCGCTGGTCAGCGATTGCAGGAAACCATCCCCTGAGCCCGTAATGGAGCGTTGTGAACCTCTTTTCCCGGCGGGGAGCGGCTGTGTCGATTTATCCTTCAATGCCTTTTACCTTTTTCAAACACCTGAACCACCGGCGATAACGTCCATTTCCAATCCGGCTCAGCGCAACTGGCTGTCTTTACTGCCTTTGCGGTTATAACCGGAGAAGGTTACGGCCTCTTCGGCATCGGCTTCTTCCTGGCAGTCAATGCACAATTGTACACCGGGCAAGGCTTTGCGCCTTGCTTGGGGAATGGGGTCACCGCACTCCCGGCAAAATTCCAAACTTTCGCCCCTGGGCAAGCGGCTGCGCGCCCGGCTGATTTCATCTTCAATGGATCCGGCAATCTGGTTGCTGGTGTCGTCATCTTTGGCCCAACCCACAGCCATATGCAATACCTCTTAGAGCAATTCAACTTTGAAATGTTACAAAACTCAAATGCCAACTGCTGTTATTGGAGCCAAAAGGCAAAAACATATTTCCTTTATAAATGCGCAAAATCTAAGACGATTTTGCGAAAGGCACGCGCTGTTTGACCGCGCGCGGGTGCCGCCAGGAGAGCGGCACCAGAGCATTTTACCAATATATAATTTCAATATTAAAATACTCTAAATTACTTAATAGAGATTATGGGCCGCAATCGCTGCCCGGTCAAGGCCCGGCCAAGACCCGGTCAAAACCCGGTCAAAACCCGGTCAAGACTAGGGGACTCAAGCATAACCGCGCGCAGCATTGCCGCAGCGTCAATCGCCTGATAAGTTTAACCATTCCCAGCCGTTACAGAGGTAAGCCGTGCTGAAACCCGCCGCTTCTAAATGACCGGATAAACAAAGTCGCGTAACCGCTTTCGCTTTTTACGGCAAAATGCATCTTGCGGCTGACAAACCGCCTGACCTGGTTTATAGATAAGTCTAGCAGCCAGCGCATAAACGCCTTTTAAATTGATTATGTAACGGCTTCTAAAACATTTTCGCATTGAGATTGTCGTAACGAGGGAGTAAATCCCGCCTGCTTCAATCTCGCGGGCGCTGCTGTGCTTC
>CAZNBK010000198.1:0-5139 GCA_964571105.1 uncultured Desulfovibrionaceae bacterium | reverse complement strand
ACGGCGGCCAGGCCAAAGATACCTGCCCGGAACAAAGGGCCGCGCCACCAGCCGGGCGGCGGGCTTCCCCATAAGCGGTTTTGCGGCACATGCTTGCGCAGCCACAGCCAGACCAGAAAACCAGCCAGCCAGAGCAGCAGTAGGTGCACAGGCACAGGCCGGAGACGTTCTCCGGTCAGAACCAGCAAAAGCGGGGCGAGGAGGAACAATAAAACAACGCAGACACCGCCTCTGTATCTGTGCTGGTTTGATGAGCTGAATGCCATGTAAAAAAAATCAACCCTTTATTCGGGTTAAGGAGGGTGAGGGTCCGGGAGAGGGAACCTTAGAGCATTTTAACCTTGAAATTATATATTGGTAAAATGCTCTGGTGCCGCCAGGAGGGCGGCAGCCGCGCAGCGGGAGCGAAACAAAAACGACGTTTTTTGTGAGCGACCCTCGAGTGTCCCGCCAGGACGGCGGGGCCGAGAGGTATACGATAAAACCAAGCAGCGCGTGCCTTTCGCAAAATCCTTTTGGATTTTGCGCATCTATAAGGGAAATGTCTTTTTGCCTTTTGGTTTTAAAGACTGCGCTTGGCATTGGAGTTTTGTAATGTTTCAAGTTTAAACGGCTCTAAATGCTTATCGGTCCTTATGGTTCCCTCTCCCGTAAAATAATCTAATTGCCCATCATCATGAAGCGCTGGTATTCCTGGGCTGCCCGGTCAATGCGCTCCTGAATGAGTTGCTGGTCACGTTTGGCCTTGGCGATATAGTCCTGAATGCAGCGGCGGTAGAGGTCGGTTTCATTCCAGTATTGGGTGTGGAAGATGTAGGGGTCGTCGCGGTCTGGACGCAGCCCCTTGGGCTGTTCGCAGTCATGGAAAGGGTAGGCTGCGCCGTAGCCGCTACCTGCCCCCTGGCTGATGCCGTCGCCTTGGCCTGCGCTGCCCTCGGCGGCTTGCTCAAGGGTTTGTGCCGAGTCGTCCTTATAAGATGAACTGCCGCTGTCTACCGGAAAATAAACACCAACCCCACCCACGGCGCCGCCGTGGTGCCCGCCGCCAACGCCGACACCGACGCCGCCTGGCGTGCAGGCTGCCAGCAGGGCGCAACAGGTTAAAAGACAAATGAAATTAAGGCGCATAAGCTACCTCCGGGTTTAAGCAGGTCGGGTTATTTAAAGCATTTAGCGTTTGGCGAAGGCGTTTGGCGGCGGAAGCAAATTCCGTCTAAGCCTTTGTTCTGGCGGCACGGCACGTTGCTTCATACCGCCGGAGCACTTACCGATTTAATTTTTCAGGTGCTAAGTGCTTTAAAAGGATGTGCCCACGGTTCCGGTGCCGCCACCCCCACCGCGGTTGCCGTGGCCGCTCAGGCCAACATTGCCGCAGCCTGCGGCCAGGATAACCAGAATTAAGATTAGGGCCAAGCAAAGTTTTTTCCGCATGTTACTCCTGCCTTGTTGCCTGTCCGAAGCGGTTGCTGCGGCACGCTCAGGCCGAGGCAGCTCCGGGGGTTGTCTGCCGTGAGATTTGCCGGATTCGGTTCAGCGCATAAGCCAGGGCATTTGCAATCAAAATGGCCGGGGGCACTGCATCCGGGAACGGCGCGTAGATACGCAGGAGAACCACCAGGCTCCCGGTTGCGAATCCATAGAGCAGCGCCGGGCCCAGGCGCACGGGCGCAGCGCAAAAATCACAGGCCAGAAACAGGGCGCCGAAGAAGAACGCTCCGGCATAGACATGAAAGCCCGGCCCGGCGTAAAGCGCGGGGTCATACAGATTGAAAACCAGGGCCGTAACAATGCCGCCGATGAAGTACATGAACATGATCCGCCAATTGATATTGCGGCGATAAAGGATAAACAGACCGCCGAGCATGATGTCGCGCACGTTTACAGCGCCCAGACCGCCCAGCTGTTTTCCGGCAAAATACATGCTCAGGTCAATGCCGCTGATGGCGGCTGTGCCGCCTTCGCGCAGCAGCCGGACGGGGTCGGGGTAGCTTTCGCCGGGGGGTGATTGGGTGGCTTGCAGGTATACGGGCCAAAGCAGGGCAATGAGCAACCAGCCCACCAGGGCCGGGTTGAGTATGGGCCGCTCGTCGCTGGAGAAAAGAATTTTACCGAAGATAACTGCAGCGGCAGCACCGGCGGCCAGCATCCACCAGGGTGTTTGCAGGGGCATGACCAGGGCGAAGAGCAGGCCGATAACCGCGCTGTGCAGGTCGCTGAGGCGGTTGGGGCGGCGCAGGGCGAGAGTGCCCAGATATTCGGCGGCCATGGCCACAGCAACGCACAGGGCCATGTTCAGCAGCGGCTGTTTGCCCCAAAGCAGGGTTTGGGTCAGGGCCATGGGAATGCAGGCGATCAGGTAATCGCGCATCTGATGGCGGTATAAGCGCCCGCTGTGCCCGAACGGGGCGTCAGCCTTGCCGGTTTCAAAAGGGACTTTGTTCTGCTCGGCGATCTGCCTGCGCTCTTGCTGCCGTCTGGCTTCGGCTCGAGCCGCCGCGCCTTTGAGTGCAGGGCCGGGAGCCGCCTGTCGGGCTGTCGGTGTTTTAGGCCGTTTAACCACGTTTGCCTCCCAGGCCCAAAATATTGAGAAGGTCACGCGGGCGCGGTGCAAAGGCCCCGCTTACGGTTTGCGTGTCCCGATCCCAGGCCGATAACTTTGGATCCGGAGCAAATTCCTGTTCGGCTTTGGCGGTTTTCAGCCATTGGGCCATGGGCCGTCTGGCCACACAAATATAGGTGCATAAGCCGCAATCCAGACAGTTGCTCAGGCCCGCGGCAGCGGCAGCTGCCAAGTCGCCTTTTTCAATACACCTGGTCATGAGGTCGGGGCGCAGGCCCACCGGGCAGATATTCGCGCAACCGCCGCAATTTACGCAGGGGTGCTTGGTGTAGGGGGCAAAGGTCCGGTAGCGGATCATGTATACGCCGGTATCGTGCTTGCCCACGCCTTCTTGCAGCGAGGACACGGCACGGCCCATGAAGGGGCCGCCGTTAAGCACCAGGTCGCCTGCGCCCAGGGGGACTTCCTGGTCGGTGAGCAGATCGCCCACCGGGGTGCCGATATTAACCACCCGGCTGCGCATCTGGGCGCTGAGAATGGTTTCGGTGACGGGCAGGCCGTAAACGGCGACAAGCCCCAAATCGTAAAGTTGCTGAATGGGCAGGCAGCAGAGCGTGTCCGGATCCAGTTTTTTGATCCGGCTCACTTCCCGGATGACCAGGGGGGGCAAGCTGTAAGGATAATAGGGCGGCAGGTATACGGTATCAAGGTCTGCCAGTTTTGCCGGAGTTTTTTTTCTCTGCTTTTCGCCCACCAGGATAAAGGTCGTTGCGGGGCGCAGCCGGGCGAGCAGCTTCAGGCCGTCTTCCAGCACGTCATCAAAGTCCGAGAACAGCAGATTGTTCCAGGCCATGGGCGGCTCCGGGGCCATGCCGTTGATGAGCATGATTTGGCCCGGGGCCAAAAGCGGCCCGAGATCAATGCCGAGGCCTTTGAGCGCGCCCGGAAAATCCTTGTCCGGCACCTGCCCCAGGTCGAGTCCTTCCGGGAGATTTCCCAGGAGGCTATCCGGTTTTTCCGGGTCCTGGGCAATGCCGATGCACAAGTGAGTGATGCTGTTGACCACACCGGCAGCCGGGCTGTGCATATTGCCGACCAGCGGGTCCGGATGTTCGGCCACGGTTTGGTAAGCTCTTACTCGCTGGCCTTTTTTCACCAGCGCTTTGTGCCCGCGCAGGGGGATATTCAACTGCGCGGTCCATAAAGGGATATCGGTAAAATCTTCGTTATTCCCGGTGCCGAGTTTCAGGTGAGCCAGGCGCATGTTTGGGGGTTCCGCTTAAAACGGCACATCGTCCATGCCCCCGGCTTCGGACGGAAAGGCCGGACCCATGGATTCGTCATTCTCGCGGCTGGGTTCACGGTTGGGCTGGCGGTTGGCAGCCGGGGCCTGATAACCGTCTTCGCTGGACTGCGAAGCGCCGGAGCCTTTGCGGTCGAGAAAGGCCACGCGTTGGGCCTTGATTTCTGTGGTATATTTGTCCTGGCCGTTCTGGTCTTGCCATTTGCGGGTCTGCAAAGAACCCTCCACATACACCAGACTGCCTTTGCTCAAATATTGGCCGCAGGTTTCGGCCTGACGCTGGTAGGCCACCACGCGGTGCCATTCAGTGCGGTCCACCCGGTTGCCGTCCCGGTCGGTATAGCTTTCATCCGTGGCCACGGACAGGTTGCAGATGGGCAAACCGCTTGCACTGTATTTAACTTCCGGATCTCTGCCCAGACGACCGATCAGCATAACTTTGTTGACCATAATCTTTCCTCGTCGTTTATAGTATTTTGCCTCGGAGATTACCGGGAGGTTTCCGTTTACCGGTCGATTTGCGTTTCGACCGCGTTAATCCCGTTCTTCCCAGTCGGTTTGCACCCGGAGCACTACATCTTCCACCAGGGCCAACTGGTTGGCCGGGCAAATGCCCAGCAGGGGTTCCCCGGCGCTCACGCTTTCGCCCACATTGAAAAATACGCTGAAAATCACGCCTTCCGGCCCGGAGTAATTTAACGGAGCCTCCCGTTTCATGCGCGACATGATCAGCAGTTCCATGCCTTCTCTAACCAGCACGGCCTTGTGCCCGGAAGCCCGGATCTTTTTTTCCGTTTCCGGCGCGAAATAATACTTGGCCCGTTCCGGTGCGGTGAACAGGTGCAGGGCTTGCTTGAGAATGAGCCGCAGCACTTCTTCCTTGGACAGAAAATGGCGGATGACGGCAATGGCTGTGCCTGCTTCCACAAAGCTGCCGTCCAGCTCCCGATTAAGTTTGCGGATTTCGCCCTTGTCGGCGCATTCCACCGGTCGTGAATTGCGCTCGCGTTCGATATTGGCCAGAATGCTGCCCGGCTTTTCCAGCCAGGTGCCGTTTCGGCCCGTGACCTTGGCCCCTTCCTGAATGTCCGTGAAGGTCAGCACACCGCAGTGCGGCGCGTAAACCGTGATTTCATCATAGGGGGACTGTTTTATTTCTTCAAGGAGTTTGCTTATGTCCAGCACAACGCCACCTCAGCGATAATAAAGATTGCGACCGCCCATGGTCAGCAGGGCTTGGCTCAAGTTGGAACGGATCTGGCGGCGGTCCCAGATG
>CAZNBK010000197.1:0-5147 GCA_964571105.1 uncultured Desulfovibrionaceae bacterium | reverse complement strand
TTGGCTCCAATGACAACAGTTGGTATTTGAGTTTTGTAGCATTTCAAAGTTGAACTGTTCTAGTCATCGGGCATGGCCGCCAGAATGTCGGTGAAGAGATGCACATTGGCCAGAAAGAGTTCCGCCAGCTTGGGGTCAAAATGCTTGCCGCTTTCTTCCGCGAAAAGTTTCAGGACTTTTTCCAGCGGCCAGGGTTCCTTATAGCAGCGTTTGGCCATGAGTGCGTCAAAGACATCGGCCACAGCTGTGATGCGACCGAAAATATGAATGTTTTCGCCGCTGAGTTTTTGCGGATAGCCGCTGCCGTCCCAACGCTCGTGGTGCTGCTGGGCGATAAGGGCCGCGGCCTGAAGAATGGGGCGTTCGCTCTTGCACAGCAGGCGGTGGCCGATTTCCGCATGGGTGCACATGATCGTCATTTCCTCATCGGTGAGCCTACCCGGCTTGAGTAAAATACTGTCCGGAATCCCGATTTTTCCCACATCGTGCATGGGAGAAGCCAGACGCATCAGCAGGGCCTCATCTTCGTCAATGCCGTACAGTTTTGCCAGCTGATAAGAGAATTCCGCCACCCGGGCAACGTGATTGGCGGCTTCGTGCATGCGTGTTTCCACCACTTCGCCAAGGGTCAGGACGACTTCTTTCTGCGTTTCAATGATTTCCCGGGATAAAAAGATGTTGTCCAGGGCAATGCCGATATTTCCGGTAAACACGGTAATCAGATCGTGATCAAGTCGGCTGAAGGGCTTGGCGGTGTGCATGTAGAAAAGACGCTTGGGGCCTTCCGGAGACTGATAAAACCCCACATACTCATTATCGCCGAAATAATTGTCTTCGGTGTCCAGAACCGTGCGGAACAGCTCTGCGATGTGCTGGGGCAGGAGGTTGTCGATGTTTGCGCCCAGCGGCGTGTCTTCCGGGATAATATCCGGTGTGCCGGAAAGCAAAGTATAGGCGCCGTTCTTTTTTTCCACAGCCAAAGCGGTGACTGTGTTTGCGTTTTCTTTACTGCTTCGGTCCGGTGTGGCGTAGGCAGGGTAAGCAAAAGCGTCGTTTTCGGCAAAAAGGGTCATCTGGTTGAGAACTTGCGCTGTGAATTCGGGCAGCGCCTGGATGCGAAAAATATCGCGGGAGATGTTTATGATATATTCGAGCCCTTTCTTGCTGCGGTCGATGGTGCGCAGGCTCTCATAGCTGCGCAGGCCCGTGACCACGGTGGTGAACAGGCGCTGGGCGGTTAATTCGGTTTTGTGCTTATAGTCGTTGATATCGTAGCGGGTGATGACCTCGCGCTCGGGGGCCTGGCCGGGCTGCCCGGTGCGCAGGACGATGCGTACAAAGGGGTTGTTGAGGTCTTCACGAATCATCCGGACAAGTTCAAGACCGGCCTGGTTGGTTTCCATGACCACATCCAGCAGGACCACGGCGATGTCCGGATTTTCAGCCAGCACCGCATAGCCCTCCTTGGCTGAGTTGGCGGAAAGGCAGCTGATGTTGCGGTTTTCAAAAGTAACGTCAGAAAGAACCATTTTGGTGACAGCGTGGACTTCCTCCTCATCGTCGACGATGAGCACTTTCCACGGCGCGGCAATATTTTTTCCTGCCGCGTCCCGGTCTGACGCCGGATTCTGGTCTTCTGGAGCGAATAGCAGCTCGTCACTCATTAACAACGCCCCCTCTTATATCTCGAGGAATAATGATCTCATATTTAAGCCCTTGCCCGGTATCGCTTTCGGGTTTGATAACGCCCTTGAGTTTTTGGGTTACCAGGTTATGCACGATGTGCAGGCCAAGGCCCGTGCCGCCGTGCCCGCGTTTGGTGGTGTAAAAAGGATCAAACAGCTTTTTGACCGCATCCTGAGAAACTCCGCGCCCATTGTCGCTGATGGTGATTTGCACGGTATTTTCATCGCGCAGGCGGCTTTTTATTATTATAAGACCGTTTTCCATATCTTCAAAGGCGTGAATGAAGCTGTTCATGACCAAATTTGTCACCAGCTGCATAATGTCGCCGGGATAACTATACATAGTCAGGTTTTCCGGAATGTCCACTTCCACGCGATGGCTGGTGCGTTTATATTTGGGCCGCAGGCTGACCATGATTTCATTTACCAGGTCATGCAGTTTGAATTCCCTGGCCTCTCCGGCGGTCTGATCAACAGCCACTTGCTTGAAGCTTTGCACCAGATCTGCGGCGCGTTTCAGGTTGGTCAGGATGGTGGTGGAAGATTCCTTGGCGGTTTCCAGATATTTTTCCAGATCCGACCGCTTCATGGCGCCTTCGGCCATGAGCTTGCCGATTTCTTCGGTGCGCTCGGCCAGCCACGAGCTGGCGGTTACCCCCAAACCAACGGGCGTGTTGATCTCATGGGCTACCCCGGCCACCAGGCCGCCTAGGGCGGCTAATTTTTCCGACTGCACCAGGTTATCCTGCATGCGGTTCAGGGCCTCCAGCGACTCGGCCAGGGCCCGGTTGGCTTCTTTCAATTCACCGGTGCGGGTTTCCACGCGGTTTTCCAGGTCCCGGTTAAGCTCGGCCAGTTCTTCCTGGGTTTTTTTCAGCTCGGTGATGTCCATGGTGATGCCGATTATGCGCATGGCCAGGCCCGAGGAGGTCCGGCGCACGGCCTTGCTCCGGGATAGGATCCAGCGGTAGCTGCCGTCGGCGGACTTCAGCCGGTACATGGTGTCAAAGGTATCCGTATTCATATTGCCCGATTCAAATTCAGCCGTGCGAATCATAACTTCATCGCGGTCGTCGGGGTGAAGCATCTCGGCCCAGCTTTCAGGGGAAGGCTCAAAGCCGCCCGGCGCATAGCCGAGCATGGTGAAATAACGGGGGCTGTAATAGGTTTCCCTGGTCAGGGCATTATAATCCCAAATGCCGTCGCTGGATGTTTCCAGGGCCAGGCGCAGGCGTTCGCGGTTGGTTTCCAGCTCTTCCCGCACCCGGCGTTCCTCGGTAACGTCCATGGCCCGGCCTTCAATGAAGTCGATGTTTCCGGCGGTGTCGTGCGTAGCCCGCATGGTCACCCACAAAGTCAGCGTCTGGCCGTCAGTGCGCCTGGCCTGTATATCCGTGCCCGGCACCACAGTGTGTTTTTGCAGGCGGGAGAATAGCGCCACGCTGTCTTCCGGGCGCAGCAGGATATTTTCCGGCCTGGCTCCGGCCAGGAGCATTTCCTCTGCGCTGTCATAACCGAGCATGCGGGCCAGGGAGGTATTTACCGAGACAAAGCCCTGCCCGGGCACCAGTTGAAAGATGCCCTCCACCGCGTTTTCAAACATGGCCCGGTAACGTTGCTCGGCCACGCCGAGGTCGCGCATGGTCCGGCGGCGGTGCAGGAACAGTATCAGCATGGCCAGCAGGCCGATAAGCAGCATGCCCAGCCCGGCGGCAACGCCATAGACCAAGGCGGGATATTCTTCATAAAGGTGCGGTTTGCGGTTCAGAAGTATTGCCTGCTCATCCTCAATGGATAGTCCGAAACGCGCCAGTACATCTGCGTCCAGAACAGGTCTGGGCAGGCCCAGATAAGCAGCCCCCACTTCGTCAATGGAATCTGCCGCCAGCATGCGCAGGGCCAGATTGGCCACCCCCGTGCCCTGCGAATAAGCATCAAACAAGGAACCGCCCACAGTGCCCAACCCGGTGTACAGCCCGGAAATGGTGTATACCGGCACCCGCGAACTGTTCAGCACGGCGCTGATCTGCTGTGGATCAAGGGCATTGCCGGACGCGTCCCGGGCCATGGATAAAATCAGACAGGCGCTGTTGGGCGGCAGACCGCGCAGGCTGTCCGCCAATTCCTGGTACATCCAGTTTTTTAGAATCCGGAACTTCATGGTTCCGGCGGACTTTCTAAAAATGCCTTCCAGCATGCCGGCTGCCGGGGAGTTGTCTGAAATTACATACAGCGTGTCAACTTGCGGCTGAAGGCGGCGGATCAGGCTCATGGTGCCGTCAAGGTCAGGCCAGGTAATTAATCCGCGCAGGTCAGGCTCGGTATACAGCAGGCGGTCCCAGGGGATTTCCAAACCGCAGTAAGCCACGGAAACACCGGGAAAAATCACGTCGCGGTATTTGAGCACGAATTCAAGCGTGGCGGCTGTGGAGACAATGACCACGTCCGGCAGGACATGGCGGTATTTGGCGGCCAGCAATGAAACCAGCAGCCGCTGGTAGCCTTGTTCGGCCATGTCTGCGATGTCTACATAATCTTGCAGGTATTGCAGGCCGGGCCGATTTTTCAGCACATCGGAAACGCCGCGCGACAACTCGGCGCTCCAGGGATAACCCTGATAGTAGGAGTGGATGAACAAGATCCTGCCGTCCATTGCCGCTGACCGGGCCGGTTGGGCAAGGGCCGCGGTCAAGATCAGGAGCAAAAGCAGCCCTGTCGGCAGGCGAGAGCAGAGAAATTTTAAATGACGCGTCATGGTCGGGTTGCCTTATAAACCATTTTAGCCCTTAAATATAAACACCCGAGCTTAATATCACATATTACCGCAATGCACTTTAGCAGGCAAGTTTCCGGGCCCAGTCCGCCATAGTAGGGATTATTGCGGCCCGGCGGGGGGCTGCTTTCAGGTCAGGTGGCGTTGGCCGCAGCCAAGCCGCCCGTTTGCGGCCCCCGATAGGCGGTCGGAGGCTCTAGGTCAGCCCTGTTGTTCTGCGGTTTGGCGCAAGTTAAGCGCTTCAGCCAGATGGTGCACGGTCAGTGCCTCTTCGCCCGCCAGATCGGCCACGGTGCGGGCCACCCGCAAGATACGCGTGTAGGTGCGGGCGGACAAACCCAGGGAGGACACGGCTTTTTCCAGAAAAGTATGTTCAGCCCCGCCCAGGGAGCAGAATTTCTCGAGGAGTTTGCCGGAAAGCTCGGCATTGTTACGGCAGGGAGTGCCTTTGTAACGCGCGGTTTGCCGCTCAAGCGCCCCGACTATGCGCCCGCGCATCCAGGCCGAGGAATAAGCGTTGTCGGTACGGCGCAGGTCGCGGTATTCCACAGCAGGCACTTCCACATGCAAATCAATGCGGTCGAGCAGGGGGCCGGACAGCCGCGCCCGGTAACGCTGGACCTGGACCTGGCTGCAAGTGCAGGCATGGTGCGGATCATTGACAAAGCCGCAGGGGCAGGGGTTCATGG